>JAXDAO010000032.1:0-2953 GCA_034679745.1 Bathyarchaeia archaeon | reverse complement strand
GAAATGGTTAGCCGAGCAATTGCCCGCGAAGGCTCAAAAATGATAGTTCGCGGCATGATCGAAGGCCATACTCCAGACTGCAAAGGACACCTAGAATGCAAGGGCTTAATCATGGACAACGAATCCTACATGTATTCAATTCCAGAGCTGATAGCTACCAAGAAAGGCGTAGAAATAACCCATGAAGCAGCAGTCGGCAAAATCAGTGAAAAAGAAATCACATACCTAATGACTAGACGCTTAACCCGGGAGCAAGCAGTTTCGCTCATTATTCGCGGCTTCATGGACGTAAGCATACTAGGATTGCCAGAAGCACTCAACAAAGAAATAAAAAGTATAGTGGATTCCTCTGCAGGTGCAGAGTAAGCCCCTTTTTTCCTTTTTGAGATATTTAGGTTTGTTAGGGTAGAGTGTACCCGCCGTCAGAGACAATAGTTTGTCCTGTGATAAAGTTGCTTTCATCGCTTGCAAGGAATAGAACAAGCATTGCAATATCCACTGGTTTGCCCATGCGGCCAAGTGGAATAGCACGCACTACTGGTGCACGCATAGCTTCATTATTCTGCACCTCACTCACATCAGTCGGTCCTGGAGCAACAGCGTTTATATTGATGCCATACGGTGCCATCTCTAGTGCAAGTGCTTTTGTGAAGCCTGAAATAGCGGCTTTAGTTGTTGAGTAATGTACAAGATTTGGAAAAATAGCAACCGGACCTGAGACGGAGGAGATATTGATGATTTTTCCATATTTGCGATCAACCATACCCTGTACGAAGGCTTTAGTAAAATAGAAGACTCCGAATTGGTTGATGCGGACAACGGCGCACCAGTCGTCGATGGACATTTCCAAAAAAGGTTTCTGGGGATAAATACCTGCATTATTTACTAGAATATCTAGCTTCTTGAATTTCTCTATAACTTGTTTTTGCGTGTTAAGGACTTCATCGAGGTTTGACACATCACATTTAACCGCTAAAGCTTCAACGTTGAGGACCTCAATTTCTTTAGCTGTTATGAAAACCGAATCAGCTATATCAGTAACAACAACAGCTGCCCCCGCTCGTGCAAGAGTTAAAGCAATTTCTTTGCCGATTCCGCGTCCAGCGCCCGTTACAAGGGCAACTTTTTCTTTCAAATCAAGCATAAATAACCCTAAGAATCTCCTAGAACCGACTATCTATTTGAGCTTTGCCAATTAACAAGGCACTACAACAATTCGCCGATTACTTTCATTCTTTCCATGATGTCTTCGCCGTGTGGAGCGATTTCCATTTGGTCGGTCAAGTCTTTGCCTGCCATGTGCCCGAGGTGTTCTCCGTCGCCCCACTGATAAGACTCCGTTACATCGTAGACTTTGCCTTTGTACGCCACGTAAGCCGGGTTCCCATTCTTCCCGTTGAACTGTGAAAGTTCGCTGATCGTGAATTTCTTCATTTCTTCCAACCATAGTTCACTTCCTCTCCAATTACATTTTCAATTGTTAATTAGCTTTTTGAAGCTATAATGCTCTGTGGTTGGCACTCTACAGTCACAAACAGATAAGAATAAACTGCTTATCAACAACAAAGCCAAAAGATCGAAAAGCTCAATTGGATTGGATAACTTCATAATATTGAAGGCGCAATTAGCATGGAAGGCACACCCCAACCAAAGCAGGACGGCAAAATACAAGTCACCAAAAATGGCCCCTACCTTGTTTCAGGCAACATTCCCATTTATAACATGATAATCAAATGTGATGGAAGCACAAACATTCCCTCTGAATGGCTGATTGCTGGAAAACTCAAAAGCCAAGAAAAATATCTCCTTTGCCGATGCGGGCAGTCAAGCAATAAACCCTTCTGTGATGGAACACACTTCAGAGTCAAATTCGACGGAACCGAAAACAGCGGGAACATGCCCTTCGAGCAGATGTCAAAACAAATCGATGGATCCCAATTGACGCTCAAAGATGCCGAAATACTCTGTGCTTCTGCACGGTTCTGCCATCGAGGCGGCGACATCTGGGATCAAATCACAAAAACAGATAACCCTAAAATTAAGGAAAATTGTATAAGAAATGAATCTGATTGTCCATCGGGGCGACTGGTGGTTATAGATAAAACAACAGGCAAACCTATTGAGCCAACGTTAAATCAAGCGAT
The DNA here is from genome assembly GCA_034679745.1 of Bathyarchaeia archaeon. Taxonomy (GTDB): domain Archaea; phylum Thermoproteota; class Bathyarchaeia; order Bathyarchaeales; family Bathycorpusculaceae; genus Bathycorpusculum. Next base: position 809 of record JAXDAO010000032.1, on the reverse strand, counting down.
TGGGCTAATTGAGGATCCATCGATCGGCGTTGATGGTCCCCTTTGGGTACGCGGCAGGATTCCAATATATTCAGCTGATGGAAAACTCTACGAAACTCGTAATCGAGTGACGCTGTGCCGCTGCGGCAAATCAATGAATAAACCATTTTGCGATAGCAGTCATTACCCTGAAGAATACCGGGAGGAGAGATAGATGAAAAAGAAAATGGCAATTTCCGAAGAAAAAAACGTCGATATAATCATAAAAGAGAAAGAGAAAGCGTATGTTCTATTCTATGCTTCTTGGTGTCCGCATTCCCAGCGCTTCTTGCCAATCTTCAAAGAATATGCCAAATCTAATCCTAATGAATGCTTAATTGTAATGATCGATTTTAAGAAAGACTTATGTGAAAAATACTCAATCGAATACTATCCAACAGTACTGCTATTCCAAAAGGGCAAAGTTAAGAAAAGACTCGATGCAACACCTGGGCTTGGACTAAGCAAAGCTGAATTTGCGGACCTTACAGCCAACACCTAACTTTTTGCTACTTTGCCAATACTACCATTCGTTCTGTCGATTGTTTACTAAAAATTATGTTGCCTATGGCTTTTGCTCCTGGTTTGTGCTTGTAACAATGGACAAATGGCTTTGTTTGCGCAGCCGTCAATTCTTTATTTGCATTCATAAAGCATTTTAAAGGTCATCTGCCTAAGAGCGTCACAAGCTCGGAAATGAACAAACTTCCCAGAGTTTAGCTGCATGGTTACTGTTTTTGTATTAACTCTTCATATTCAGAGTTAACTGTACCATACTTATTGAGCAAAAT
>JAXDAO010000031.1:0-5500 GCA_034679745.1 Bathyarchaeia archaeon | reverse complement strand
CAGATGTCTCCCGTAAGGTAAGGCTATTCGCGCTTATTTCATCGAAGAGAGTTGTCGTTTTTTCCAAAAGTCCTTCGAAATGGGTTGTATCTGCGGGTCCTATCATGGGACCTTCATAAACTGCAGCAAGTGATCGAGGATTTATTTTGTTCAAACAGCCCCATACCAGGAGCCTAGCTGTGGGCTTCATCATAGCTTTTAGCTTTTTTATCATCAACAGTGAATCTTTTTCTGTCTGTGAAGTTAACCCACACGCAAAGAAAATTATCACGTCAGCTTGCGCTGGGTCGTTTATAAGAACTTGATTGTTTTCCTTGAAAAACTGCTCAACGTACATCGAGCTGAGCTGAGCTTCTTCGCATCCGTTAGTACTTATGTAAACTTGCACCATAATCACCATCTATAACTCAAACATTCACAAGCCACTTGACTTTGATACGATACATGCAAGTTAATCCCGCTCGTAGATAATTCGAATTCAAAATCGTCTATTTTACTGTTATTCTAAACTGCAATACTCTAGTTACATGAGTCCTCATGTTGCGTTTGCCACTAATACGGAAACATACCGCTTGATCGAATTTTAACTATTTTCTATAAATGTCTAATATGTTATCAACTACATACTGAATATCTTTCGTTTGCATGTTTGTGTAAAAGGGTAAAGCGAGAACTCGGCGGCTAACTGCTTCACAAATAGGAAAGTCCCCTTGCTTGAATCCCAACCTTCTGTAAGGAGCCTGCAAATGAACTGGAGGAAAGTATGGTTTGCTCGCAATTTCTCTACTATCTAATTCTTTTGCCACTTCATCCCTATTTTCAAATTCTGCAACATAAACGAACCATGTCCGTCCATCAACAACGGGTGGAGTCTTCACATTGGGAAGATTTTTTAAAAGTTTGGTGTAAAATTCGGCATTTTCCTTCCGCATCCGTAGTATAGAATCGATTTTTCGCAGTTGTGCCAATCCAATCGCTGCGTGGACATCACTCATGCGATAATTGTATCCTATCCACTGATGTTCTAGCCATTCTTCCGTTGACCTTCCCTGATTTCGTAGCGACATGGCATAGAGCGCTTTTTGATCATCATCAGTACATAATATTCCGCCTTCACAGGTAGTAATCGGCTTATTCGGATAGAAACTGAAACAAGATGTTGAAAAACTTCCAACTTTTTTCCCATCGTAAGTTGTGCCTAATGCTTCGCAAGCGTCTTCTATTAGAACCAGCTTTTTATCGTGGCATATTTCCATTATGGCTTTCATGCCACATGGAACTCCGAAAGCATGAACAACTATTACTGCCCTTGTCTTCTCATCGATTGCTTCGTTCAACTTTTCCGGGTCTATGTTGTAAGTGAGAGGATCAATATCTGCGAAAGCAGGCGTCGCCCCAACATAGAGAATAGGATTTGCAGAGGCGATGAAAGTGAAAGGAGAAGTAATCACTTTATCTCCTTCGCCAATCTGGTGCAAAAGAAGAGCCAAGTGAAGCGCCGATGTCCCACTTGAAACTGCTATCGCATGATTTACTCCTATGTATTTTGCAAATTCTCTTTCGAATTCTTCTAGTATAGGTCCTCTAGTTAGTGAGCCACTGCGTAGCACTTGCAGAACCAGCGTTTCTTCTTCTTTTCCTATGAAGGGTTTGCTGAGAGGCACTTTCATTTTTTCACGACCGTTCTCAATCTATACGTTTGTGCATAAAAGAATAACAGCGGTTCCACTTAATTTCAAGATGAATGTTTCTTATGGCGCGTTGTGCGAGCGAATCGCTTGTTCAGAACATCCTCATATTTCTTGACCAAGGTTTCGAGAACAGATTCCCATGAGAAATATTGTTCAACCAGCTTTCTTCCCTGGCTTCCATAGTTTTCTCTCATTTCTTTATCTATAATTAACTTTTCAATTGGCTTTGATAAATCTCGGGGATTTTTAGATGAAATTAGGAGTCCATCGGGCTTCTGCTCGACAATGTGGGTCCCAGTGCTGACGACAGGAGTTCCACATGCCAAAGCTTCTAGCGCAACTATTGAATAAGTCTCGTAAAGATATGGACATACAACAACAGCAGCTTTTTGATACCATCTCACAAGTTCGCTTTGGTCCATAGCCTCCAATAATTGTACCTTGTGGATGCCTTTTTCATTGATTGAACTTATCATTTGTTCAATTTCTTTAACGTATTCTTTATCCCATCGAGGACCTATAATGACAAGGTGCACAGGGACGCTAAGATAATCAAGTGCTTGTAACAGAATGTGCAAGCCTTTGATCCGATCGATTCTACCCACAAACAGAACCAAATTATCGATTTTTACAGTACTATTAGGTCGGAAAATCTTGGTGTCTATGCTATATGGTAAAACCGAAATCTTGTTTGCGGGAACGTCCAAGTCGGAAAGAAGGGTCTTTCCTTCAGATGAGTAAGCGAGGTATTCATCAGCGATCTTCGGAAAGAATTTTTTGAGCACTTTTCTTAGAAAAGGACGCTTGAACATGTAATACCAGTAGAATCCGCCGTACAGGAAGATTCCACAACAATGCATTATCTTAGGCTTATTTACGAAGCATGAAAAGACGGGGAAAGCTAGATCTGCTTCGCTTATGAAATGAATTACATCATAGTTTTTCAGTTTTCTCACAAAACTTGGTTTTGGTATGACATTAACTCTGAATAAATAGAATAACGGGTTTGGAAGATTTGGAAAAGGGTTGAAAGCTGATATCCTAAAAATGCGGAATAGCCTATTTTCACAGGTCTCTTCTTTCCAGATAGGCTTCCATTTTTTGTTCATGTTAAACGTCATTATGTCTGCGTGAATTCCTATTTCGTTGAGTTTTATAGCAAAGATTCTAGATAGTGTTTCAGATCCGCCGATAATAGGGGAATAGGAAGGGGTGACTATCAGCACTTTCATCACAGAATCACATGGACAAGTATTTTCGTTCTGTAAAACAGGAAAGTGTCTTTCTTTGAGTCGAGTGCTATTTAGTAATTAATTGCACCAGTATTCTTGTACGCTAACGTCTCAGTCAGTTAAAGCGATTCAATAAATTGCAAAATCGTCTACATTTCACATATGATTTGTATGGTTCTTTGAATTGAAAAACTTGGAGGTGTCATCGAGCCAAACATCTTCTTGGTATGCCTGATACCATTTAATGAATTCAGCTAGCGCTTTCTCCATAGTGTATTCTGGTTTCCAATTGCATAAGCGTTGCATATTAGTGATGTCCGCGCATAAACGCTTGACCTCTCCGGGTCTGGGTGAACTATGAACAATTTCAATGTTTTTTTGTCCACTCATTTTTATAACAAGTTTGGCTAGTTCATTGATGGTTATTTCATTGCCAGTTCCGACGTTTACAGTTTGTCCCACAAAACCATCACTCTCAAGGATTTTGAGATAAGCGGCAACTGCATCTTTAATATACAAATAATCCCGTGTTTGCTTTCCATCACCATACACTATTGGAGGTTTGTTCTGCAAAACTCTCTTGATGAATAGTGGTATGACAGAAGCGTAACCTGAATCCTTTTGCCTCGGGCCGAATGTATTAAACATACGCGCGATGGTCACGTTCAGATTGAAGGTGTTATGATAAGCAAAACATAGTCTGTCTGCAGCGAGTTTGCTGGCGGCATAGGGAGATGCGGGGTTCAATGGGTGATCCTCATTCATGGGGATTATTTGACCTGTTCCGTAAACTTCGCTCGTGGAAGCGAAAATAAACCGTTTTATATCGTTTTCGACAGCAACTTTGAGGAGGTTTAGTGTTCCCATGGTGTTAATTTCGAAAGTAGCCTCAGGATACATGATTGACCTGTCAATGTGAATTTGGGCAGCTAAATGGAAAATGGCATCAACATTTCTTGTTACCCTTCGCAGCAAGTCAATATCTCCGACATCTCCAATGACAAGTCTGAAATTTGGCTTGTTCAACAAGTTTCTAACGTTATTTATGTTCGCATTTGCCATGTTATCTAATGCAACAACATTGTAGCCTTTAGTAGTCAGTGCTTCGCAGAGATACCCTCCTATGAAGCCTGCGCCTCCAGTCACAAGGATTTTCATGCAGTTTTTTCTCCTACTTTCATTTTAAACGATATTATTCTAAGCATTTGAAGTTGTGAATAAACTTTCTGAAACATCAATCGCATATCTGAATATAAACTGTACTGCGAAGATTGAAATATATCAGAGGTTTCCATTTTTCAGATGTGCCTGCAGTTTGTGACTAATGTTTCAACAAAAAACGGTTCGCTAGTCACATCAGTGTTGTGTACTGTTGCTAGAGAAGAACTTGCAAAAATGGTTGTGTAGATATCGCGGTTCGTAATTGAACCATTTTCTGGCGCCTTTCACACTCTGTTCGTAGCACCTGTCAGCCAGTTTTTCATCAACAACAAGCATTTTTTCCGCTTTCTTCAGGCGCGAGGTTACTTCTATGAGGCCCATTTTCTGAAGAAGTTTGACTCGCGCCAAGAATAAATCAAGGGTATGGAACAGGTGTTCAATCTCTTTAGGTGTTCTTGGGGTAGGCGGCAGAAGCCTTTTTGGGTTTCCTTTAAAATAAATGGTGTCCCATTCAGTTTTATTTACAAAGAGACCGGGATGGAAACCTGTTACTGTAGTTTTGTTTTTCAAGGTTGATATTAAGAAAAGTTGATAGTCTGACCAATTTCCATGCCAGGCTCCAAGGATTTGGCGCGGATAGAAGGTTATGCCTTTATAGTGAACTGGTACAGTTGATATGCTTGCTGAGCAGTCAAATTTTATGCCTAGATCTCGCAGTGCTTCCAGATGTGGAGGACTCCAGCAGTTTGTAGGGGCTCTGTACGCTTCTATTCGTTTCGATGGGAACAACTCGTGTAATACGTGAATTCCGCCTTTTCCTTCTATCTCACCAGTTAAAGGGTTTATATGTGAAGTTTCCCTTTCAAGCGAGATGCGGTAAGCTTCTTTGTAATCTTCTATGTCGGTATATTCAATGAGTATGGGATGAACGGAGTGACTCGAAGAATGATACCCGATTTCATACTCGACAAGTAAATCAACAGTTGAAGGAAAATTTCGGAGCAATTCACCCATATGTCCAGTAATAAAAAATAAGGCTGTCAAATCGTGTTTTTTCAGACTCTCCAAGGTTTTTTGTAACGAGAAAATTGAATTCTCGCTTATGAAATCTTCAATATCAAAGGTTAGAAAGAGCTTACGCAACATTCGTCACCATATGGTTAAAAGGTAATTCCTGAGCTTAGTTATTGATGAATGTGTTTAATTGCGACCACAGACTGTTTACACTATTTTCAAAGGTCTAACTAAATCAAATTATTGAAAGCGTTAACAGGCGATGCATTATTTATTGTGTCAATTTCATAACATATTTGAGTCTGTTTCCTTGATGCCAGTACTCATTGTACAACCAGTGTTGGATACTGGAGCGAATGCCCGCTTTGGTTAATATTGCTTGATAGTTCCATCGAGGAATTG
>JAXDAO010000030.1:0-3063 GCA_034679745.1 Bathyarchaeia archaeon | reverse complement strand
GGGTATAGACATCGCTATAGGATCTTCGTTCAATATTCCTCCTCCTGGCACTAATCCAGTGGATATCGAGCAGAACACCGTCGCTAAGAACGTAATAGGCATCCAGTTTCAGCCTGAAGAGTTAACCGCTATTATTTCAAACAACAACATTCAAGATAATACCGACCACAACTTTAAGCTCGTCGGCTCAGAAGATGTGACTGTCGCCAACAACTGGTGGGGTACAACTTCCAAGGCGCAGATTACTCAAAAAATCTATGACGAAGGGTTCGACTTCAATCTCGGTAAAGTTAACTTCGATCCAATCTCTAATTATCCAGTAGCTCAAGCACCCGCAATACCCACGGGAACTCCCACACCTACACAAACGGCAACTCCAACCCCAACTGTACCATCCACAAACCCAACAGCGATGCCCACTGAAACCGTGCCACCTACAACTGTGCCTACTCAATCAGGCAATCAACCCTCATTTGACCTAAACACGGTGGAGGTAGCAATTTTGGCTGTCCTAATAATCATAGCCCTTTTGATAGTTATCCTAATCTTGACAATAAGAAGAAGATAAAGTCCTGTTTGTGATTAATCTTGCTGTTATTTGTTATGCAAGTTCTAGAGCAAATATATATCCAAAAAGCACTCAGATTCTTAAAAAAGGAACATTTACCTACAATTACTTGAAATAAAAACTGCCAATACACCATAAACCTTCACCGCCAAACTGCAAACACGCCACAAACCAATCCATAATCAAACACCAAAACATACATCCAAGCAGCCAACCGCATGGACAGTCATTCCGAAACCTAAAATAAGCGCGTAACAAAACTATAGCCACTTGAGGTTATAGTTCCGTGTCATCAATCATTGAGGACCTCATCGCCCGAAAGATTTTCAACAATCGTGGAGAAGAAACCATAGAAGTCGATGTAATCACCGCAGGCGGATTTGGACGAGCAGGCGCACCGGCAGGCAAAAGCCGAGGAAAAGCCGAAGTAATCTACTATCCACAAGGCGGCGTTGACGGAGCCATGAAAAAGGTTGATGACCTAATCGCACCTGAACTCGCAGGGTTAAACGCCGATTTCCAACAAGAAATCGACGGCACTCTTCACGAAATCGACGGTACTGCCGACTTTAAAAACATCGGTGGTAACACCGCGTTCGCGATAAGCATTGCAAATGCAGAAGCAGCTGCGAATTCACATGGATTACTCCTATTCCAATTCTTAGGCGGCAACGCCGCAAACACACTGCCCTTCCCATTGGGCAACTGCATAAGCGGCGGAGCACACGCACGAGGTAAAGCACCAGCAATACAAGAATACCTCGCCCTCCCACACGGCGCAGAAAGCTTCATAGAAGCCCAAATCGCTAACTCTAAAATCCACAAAAAAATCGGCGATTCACTCAAAAAGAAAAGCACCACCTTCAACGGCGGCAAAAGCGACGAAGGCGCATGGATAGCCAACATAGACACCGACGATGCCTTCGAAGTTATAGCTAGAGCATGTGAAGAAGTCGGCAACGAACTAGACTTTGAATGCGGCTTCGGTATAGACGTCGCTGCGTCATCATTTTGGAAACCTAAAGAAGAAAAATATGTCTATGAAAACGAAGGTAAAAAACGCGATACCGCCGAACAACTCGAATACATGCTTGCTTTAATTGAAAAGTATCATTTGAACTACGTCGAAGATCCCTTCCATGAAGACGACTTCGAAAGCTTCGCAGAATTAACCAAAAAATCAAAGAATTGTTTAATCTGCGGAGACGATTTATTCACAACTAATACTGAAAGGTTAAATAATGGAATTAAGATTAACGCTGGAAACGCTATCATCATCAAAGTCAACCAGATAGGCACCCTAACCGATGCAGCTGAAACAATCGAAACAGCCCAACGTAACGGTTACAAGCCTGTCGTGTCACATCGGTCAGGCGACACATGCGATTGGCACATCGCACATTTGGCCGTAGCCTATAAATGCCCGGTTATAAAAACTGGTGTAGTTGAAGGCGCACGCATAGCCAAGCTAAACGAGCTCATACGCATTGAGCATTTCCTTGGCGACAGAGCCAAAATGGCCGACCTAAATATACGCTAAGAAGATGAAACAGAATGTCTGAAGACCAAGTAAAAGAAAACCAACCAGAAAATCAAGAAGAACAAGAGGAACCAGTCGAAACAGTAGATACTCCTCAAGAAGAAGAAATCGAAGAAGTCAGCACTCAGACCGAACCCGAAGAAGACGAGGAAGCTGAAGACCTTCAAGAAACATCACCAGAAGAAACACTACTTTTACCACGAGACACCCTGCTCTCCGCAGGCATTCACATCGGCACAAGAATGAAAACCCTCGACATGGAACCATTCATCTACCGTGTCCGACCAGACGGTTTATTCGTACTAGACGTCAAAAAAACAGACGACCGAATAAGAACCACAGCAAAATTCCTATCACGATACGAACCCTCCAAAGTCGCCATAGCAGCAACAAGACTATACGCACATGAACCAGTCAAAATGTTCTGCAAACTAACAGGCTCAACACCCCTAATCGGCAGATTCATCCCAGGACAACTCTCAAACCCACAATACAAAAACCGAGTTGACCCAGAAGTCATCGTAGTATGTGACCCACGTGCAGACGCCCAAGCAGTCAAAGAAGCAAGCACAGTTGGCATCCCAATCGTAGCTCTTTGCAGCACAGACAACGAATTCGCAGGCGTCGATTTAGTTATCCCAACTAACAACAAAGGACGCAGAGCTTTAGCCGTCATCTTCTGGCTGCTAGCACGGCAAGTACTAAGAGAAAGAGGCGAAATAGGCCCAGACAAAGACCCGCCAGTCACCATCGAAGACTTTGAAGCCAAAGTCACACGCGAAGAGGAGGAGGAACCCTAAGGGTTTGACCAGCATTCGGCGTCCAGTAGTTGCTTCTCAATTTTATGAGGGCGACGCCGAAGCGCTTAGAGCACAACTCAAGGACTGTTTCCTCCACAAGCTCGGACCACAAAAACTCCCCCAAATAAATCTTCATAGTCACCCACGAGACATTG
>JAXDAO010000029.1:0-3895 GCA_034679745.1 Bathyarchaeia archaeon | reverse complement strand
GTCTCAGATTCTATCCTTTCAATATATATAATTTGGGGCTGACAGGATTAAGGGAAGAAGCCAGTCACACATTGTCTAGCAAGTGGCAACAGCATTTATTGTGTCAATTTTTTGTGTTTAGTAGGAGTTTAGGTGTAAAAAGATTTTATTTACAATTAAATTTTGATTGGGGTTTGCTGGGGTTCTGGGAATCTTTTTTGGAGAAAAGAAATGCAAATTACGATGAAGAGCTATCCATCGTTAATTTTAACCAGAGCCCACTCAGCCCAGATTTGAATTTCAATTTTTGACTAAAAAAGGGAGGGAAGATAGATTTCATTTTTTCTTCCTTATGGTCGTTTTCTAAGCAACAAGATTGTTATGGCAAAGCATACGATGATCAGCAAGGCTATGCCTATCACTGATGGCAAGAAGTATTGATCAGCCATACCGGCTGGTTGAGTTGGCTGGGGTGAAGCTGGTGCTGCTGGTTCGCCTGCATAGAAGGATGTTTCAGCTGTTGTTGGCCAGTACGAGTTGGAGCCTTCAAAGCTTGCATAAAGCATGTATTCGCCGGGAATGTCTGGTGTCCATGTGTAGCCGAATGCACCGTTTGCAGTGCTTACTGTAGTGCCAATTGTTCGGTAGTTACCGTTTGAGTCAACAACATTTAGTGTTATTGGGACTCCTGTGGTGTCGAGTGGCAGTGGCTGGTCTTGGTAGACATGTTCCATGAATCTGCTTTGGCTTGCGTCAGAAACGCATGGTACGCCGTTGGGGTAGTTCTTTGCTACTTCAGATTGGGCTACGCCTGCAGAAACATCGGTTATGGTTCCTGTGATACGTATCGGTGTGGCTGTTGTTACGCCTATACTTGGAGCGTCAACTGTCATCTTGGTTGGTCCCTTGCCGAAAGCATAGATTTGGTTGTCATATGCGTTGAGTGAGAGCAGTACACCGTTTGCGATTGCTACTGATCGGATGTATGCACCTAATTCACTCCAAACTAGTGATCCATCAGTCATGTTAATTGCTAATAGCTGTCCGCCGTGGAATAGTGGTGGGTTATATTCGTGACCTATTGCAAGGTATGCGACTTCTGGTGTGTAGGCTTGTGAACTGAATACCCATAATGGCCATGTGCCGTAGGGTGTTTCGATGCCTGAGGGACCGATCAATTGTGTCGTATTTGTGTACCAGAGTTCTTCTCCTGTCTGGCTATTGTATGCCCATACGTCGCCTCCTAAACCGAAGAGAACTAGTTTACCGGCTACAGGGGCTGCTTTGAAGCCAAATGAGTCGTAGACGTTTGTGTCACCTGAGGGAGTTTCAAGGGTTGAAGACCAAACTTTTTGTCCTGTACGTATGTTGAAGCCGTCGATTTTGTTGTTGACTACGTTGGTTATTGTTCTGATTCCGTCGACGTTGCAACTGGTTGTTCTTGTAAAGGGTAGCAGTGATTGGTAGCCACCTGCATAAGTGAAGTTCTTGCACATCAACACGTCGCCAGTGGTGTCATCCATGCTTGCTATTACTAGCCATCCTGGTGTTTCATCTCCGACGCCTTGACCGTGAGAATATCCTGCTGTCAAGATTATTGCATCTCCACCTAACGGGTTGATTGAATCCATAGCAAGTGCTGGGCTAATTGTTACACCATTGAGTTCAGTGGGTACTGGTTTTGCCCACATGACACCTAGACCGAATTCAATTGCGGTGTTCAGTGATGGAGACCATCCCCACGCGTTGCCGAGTGCCTGTGAGAAGTTGAAGCAACATAAGACTGGTTTTCCTGGAGCGATATTTACTGTCCCAGTGATAGGTGCACCTCCGAATGCTGCTGCAGCTCCATATGTTCTCATTGTTCCGACGGTGCTGTTGAGGTAGTAGCCTATTAAGTTCCCGTAGGAGTCTTCTTTGAGTGTCATTGATGAACCGTTAACGATGCTTAAGACATATTGTCCTGTTTCAGCAGAGTACAAGTTGTATGCTGGTTTTTGTTGTGGACCGAACATTCCCATTTCGGTGCCTGTACTTTGGACGAGTCTTCCGCCTGTTTCTGATGCAGGTAGGTTGCCTGTGGTCCATATGTATGGACCGACTACGCCGTACATGTTTGGTGTCTTCCATTGTGTTGTCATTCCGCATCGTAGGACTGAGGTGGTGTTAATTTTCCAAAGGGTTTCGCCTGTGTAGAGGTTTGTGCAGACTATGCCGTTTGAGTAGCCTGTTGTTTCTGGGTAGTATGTTGAGTACATTTTTCCATTCATGATGACTGGCGCGTATTGAGGCCAGTATTGTCTGGTTGACCAGTAGTGTCCTGAGTCTTCGGTTCCGCCTGCGCTTCCGCCGACGACTCCACCTGCTCCCCATGTTTTAGTCCATAGGATGTGTCCAGATGTCACTGATGGGGTGTATGGGTTGCATAGGCTGCTGGCGTTGTATGCACCTGTTGAAGCGAAGGTTATGCTTCCGAGTCCAAGCCAGGGACCCATTATACTATACCAGTTTTGAACGTTCTGTGCTGAAACTGGGGTTTCCCAGTAGTTTGTTGGCAGTGGAGTAAGTGGATATCCAGTTTGTGTTATAGGTTCTTCTTGCACTGTAAGTGTGAAAACTTCACTTTCGCTTGGGTCTTGTATTAGTCCGGCGTTAGATGGTGGTCCTCCGAAAAATCCTGCACTGCCTTTGGTGACTTCTCCGGCGTAGATCAATTGGAATTTCCAGTCTCCGACTTTGTCTGGGACAAAGTTGAAGAATGTTCCACCTGTTGTGTCGCCTGTGTATGGACCCATTGTTCGAACTTGACCGTTTGGATCGGTGATTTTTACTGTCATGTTTGTTGGTCCGTTGCTGTCGAAAAGTGGTGATGCTAGGTAGAAGTTGACGTTGACTGTTTGGCCGACGCCGATTGGGTTTGGTGCTACGTTAATGTTTGCATATGTTGGAATGTGAGTGCCAGGGGGTAAAGTTATCTGGCCGTTTGCCAATGGTACCGCTAATATAGAAGTTGCAATACTAACGATCAAAATTATGCTAAATACTGCTGCAATTTTTGAGTTTCGCAATTTTCTTTTTCTCCTATAATCCTGTGGTCTTTTCATTTTGTATTTAAATTTTTTCAAAACTGTCAGAAAGATGATAAAAAATTAGGCAAATGGTTAGTTATTCGTAATTATTTTCAACTTAAAATTATTATATTCGAATTATATGTTAAACAACTATTGTAAAAGCTTTGTTGCCATTTAGCTAATTTAAATGCTTTTTTTTGAAGTAATTCTCTTAAAGTAAATTATTAAGAGAAGTTGAATAAATTCAGAATTCTTGACGAGGACATATGCCAATACGAGAGATTTAAAATCTATCAGTACCTCTATAAGGCTTTTAGGGAGTTGGGAGTTATGAGCAAACAAATTGATGAAATTGACTCAAAAATAATAAAAAGTTTACTTGGGAATGCGCGAGAAAACTTTAGTGCAATCGCGACTAAATGTAATGTATCCACTACTACCATAGGGGATCGCTTTGCTCAACTAGTTAACGCAGGTATTATCACTGGTTCAACTATTCAAGTTAACCATAGGACAATGGGTAGCAATGTAACCTGTAGCGTACTTGTAACTGTGGATAAAAATGAAATTAAACAAGTCATCGCTCATATCCAGAAATTACCTTTTAAAATAGCGACCTTGTATCAAGATCCGAAAAATCGCATTGGCTTAATCGTTGGTTTACATGATGTAAATGAACTCAGCAGACTAAAAGAGTGCATAAAAAGAAACAGATTTGTCGTTGACGTAAGAATTGATGTTTGGACAGACATTAAGAATATGCCTGAAAACTTGGAGATAGGAAAGCAGCAATGTAATAAAAATGAAAAAACTATTCAACCTCGGGAGGTTAATGAGCCTAGTTG
>JAXDAO010000028.1:0-5327 GCA_034679745.1 Bathyarchaeia archaeon | reverse complement strand
TCTATTGGGGTAGTTATTACAGGAGTACCACAGGATAGTGCTTCCAAGAATGTTAGAGGAAAACCTGTTGCCAATCCAGGATATATAACGGCATGAGTCATAGAATAGATTTTAGGGAAATCACTTTCTTGGACAAAACCTAGTCCTTTAATATATCCAAAACTTTCTCCCGTGGCATAAAAATCTATGTTTAAATTCATTCGAGTAATTTTTTTCACTAGGTTCAAATATAAATCCCAACCTTTGGAAGCACTGTGATGAAGAACAAAAAGAAGAGAAAACTTATCGAGTTTGGGTTTAACAGGTCTATAGACAGAAGAGTCTATCCAATTGGGGATAAAGAAAGTATTTTTATGCGGTACTTTTCCCGCGGGATTTATTATGTGAACACCGTCAAATGATTGTAGGTCAATTTTACTAATTGTCTGATAGAACAATTTCGCAAACCAGTAGATAGATGAACCGAAATATTTAATGCAGAATTTTGGATCTGTAAAGTTTCTTGAGTAAAAAATCGGGGTATGAAAACCTGCAATCTTCTTTCCTTTAATTTTGCATAATCTCCAATAAGGGTTATACATAACATATGTGAGATCTGCGTCGATAAGTACTCTCTTTGATTCCGTATAGGGTATGTCATTCAGCAGTTTTTTTGCATCAATCGATAACCGCGTGGGAATAGAGTATGGAAAAGCATAAACAGCTACATTGTGGTTATGATCCTCAAGTAGATGTGCTACTTGAACTGTCCATTTAGTACCCCCACCCCAGTTATTCAGGCTGGCGGGGCACCACAAAGCAATTTTCACATAAAAGCTCCTATTCGGATAATTACCGCGTATGAATACAAGAAAACAATTATTGAACCCATGTTTCTTTCAATTATCCACATCGTTATATAGATTTTCTAATAGATCAGTCATCTTTTCCCAATCGTATTGTTTGGCAAAAATTAGAGAATTATTAGCCATTTTTTTTCTTAATTCTTCATTTTCAAGAACTAAACCAATCTTTTCAGCCATTAATTTCGGAGATAATTGATTAACAAGAAGCCCATTGAAACCATCTTTAATTGCTTCGGCAGATGTGCCTAAATCACCATGGCTTATTGAAATAGTTGGAAGTCCGCAAGCATTAGCCTCTATCATTGATAAACTTGCTCCGCCTTCAGCCGCTGAGGGATAAACGAATACCTTCGATGATTTCATGAGAGCTATTACGTCTCTAAAGTCTTCGATGAACCCAAAAAATCTTGTGTTTTTTTCTATATCTAACAGTCTAACCATCTTTTCAGCATAGATTCTTTCAGGACCATCTCCAACAATACCAGCTTTTACATTCGGAAATTTTTCTTTTAGGAAAGAGATTGCACGAATTAAGATATCAACCCCTTTCGCTTTTATCAGTCTTCCAGCAAAAATAACATCGAGCTCTTCTTCAGAGGGGGTGACACGCTGTATTTCATCATAGTTTACTCCATTCGGAATAATTTGAATGTTATCATCTGCTACACCTAGAGATATCAATCTACCTTTTGTATATTCAGAGATTGTAACAAACCGATCGGGGTGAGATGATTGTAAGACGTTCTGCTCAATTAACCTGCCAAAAGCTCCAAGGATACCCATATACTCAGACCAATAGTTTTCCCAAACCTCAAACCATGAAATTATTAGATGAGCTTTCTTCAGACTATAAAGTTTAGCAGGATAAATATGAAGAATGGGTGATTGATTGCAATCAATAATGTCAAAACGTTCCTTAGCCAGACTTCTAAATAAATTCAGACTAAAGTCTAAAGCAGCTACTATTGATTTTCTATTTCTTGTCTGCATGTTTTTATTCATAAAAAGAGAACTTATGCCATGGAATACCACATCATCTTTTTTAAACATTTTTCCAGTATTCCACCAGCGGGGGCAAAAAATATGCACCTCATGACCTCTTTTTGATAGGCGTATGGAAAATTCGTGAATTCTCTTTTCAGAACCACCTTTAGTAAAGGGATAAATCACATCAGAAATATAGGCTATTTTCATATTTGCACACTCAACAATGAGATCACTATAGACTACCCATTTAAAAGTGAAACTGGGAAGTAGTTGCAGTTACAGTCCAATGTTCGCAGCCCACAGTCACAAATGACACGGCAAATAGGCGCGTCTTGTTTTATCGTTATTCTCATTTCGCTGCCAATAGTATCTTAGTTCTTTAATGGCTTTGCCATACATTTCCCAAATGTAAGATAGATAGGTACGCAGAAACTCGAGTCGCAAACCATTTTGCTTCATTTTTTACACGTGGGAAATAAATCCGCATCATTGTCCTGATACTTGTGCATAAGTCTTCTAATTGCATAAAGGGTTATGGCAGTAAATATACAAAAGAGCCCTATAAGTGCGAAAGCTATAGACGCCAACGCAATGTTTGTCACTATGTGATGCTCTGCCGCGTATATCTGCAGCATCCAAACCACGAAGCCCAAACCCGTAAACAAGCACAACAGTCCAGGTATCCCCAGCAGCGTCAACGGCTTTTCCTCCACAATAAACCTAACGATAGACATGACCACGCCAATGCCGTGCGTGAGAGGATGCTCCGTGGAAGTATCTACGTCACCATTGCGGTACTTGCATGAGCTAGGCACTTCGCAGATTTTCAAATCGTGCTTGCTGGCTTTCAGCAGTATTTCGACGCTTGCGCCCATGCCATCCTCAATGGGGCTGAGGCGCTCTAACGCTTGACGGTTATAAGCTCTAAAACCGCTTTGGGCATCACTGATGCCATTCTTCGATGAACCATTAACCAGCTTTGTTATTATTTGGGCGCCGAACCGCCTGTAAAAAGGCATCTCCCTAGTCCCATGCGTTTCAATAAACCGGCTGCCAATCACCAAATCTGCCACACCACGAACAATAGGCTTCACGACGCGGGGAATCTCTTCAGGGTCATGCTGCCCGTCAGCGTCCAACGTAACCAACACGTCAGCATTTAACTCGCGGGCACGTTTGAAAAGGCTCTTGATTGAGGCGCCGTAACCCATGTTCCGCTTATGGCGGATAACTTCAGCGCCTAAACGCTTAGCAATCGCCCCCGTCCCATCGCTGGAACCGTCGTCGCAAACCACGACCACATCCGCGTGTTTCTGAGCTTCCAAGACCACCCGTGCAATCATAGTTGCCTCATTAAACGCTGGAATGCCAACTACAACAATGGGGTTGGCTCCAGCAACCGAGATCTTATCTAAGATTGCTTCGGTTTCTTCAACTTCCAACATCATCTACACCTTCGTACACGTAAACGGATATGCGACCAAAATTCTGCACGCTGGCAAAGCTCTCTGGCACGGAAATGCCGTACCAACCGATTGGTTCGTTCCACCAAACAAAAAACACGCGGCTAAAGCCATTGCTAAAAGCAGTGCTTACAGCCGAATCCAAGTCACTTGTAAAATGCACAATCGTATGCGACTTATCCAAGTCCAGTTCGCCCCAGCGCAGAAAAGCATGCTGCAAAGCCACACACGACGCCGCATCCAAATTGTCATTAAGCCAGCCCATAGCCTCAACAACGCTGTCCACATCCTCATACGGGACAGTGGGGCTGGTCGAAAAGTACAGGTAAGTACCCGTAACAGCGGGCACGCTCGCGTTGGCACAAGCCATCAAAACGGGAGTGGCCAAATAAGCTATGCCTAGAGAGAACGTTAACAGAACCGTTGTTGCAGCTTTCCTATCAGAGAACCATGATCGAAAACGCGGGTTTTTTTCACGAAATTTGCTTAGCAATTTGCCAAACCCGTTAACTGCGTAGAATGTGAATGGATAAACAAGCATGAACATCCAACGGTGCCAATACTGCAAAGCAGCGAAAGGAGTGATCAAGCAGCCGAAAGCGCCAATTGATAACAGGGCTGTCCACAAATTCAAAACGCCATTTCTAAAAAAGCCTTTCACTATCAGCAAAAGGCAGGGCAAAAACAAAACGGCAAAAAGAAGACCGACCCCCAAAGCCAGATTGGCGTAACTTGCATAAGAGTCCACCGAAGATTGAATTTCTAGATAATTGACCAAAAAGGATAAGCCGCCAACCCTAGCAGTTACAACGTCACCAGCGCTAATTACATTTGTCTCAGTAACGTAGCTAACGGGGAAGAACCTTAAACCCATGCTTACCAAGAAAACTGTCAAGGCTGGAAGAGCCGCCAACCCCAAACGAATAGACCCCGAATCCAGTTGCCGCTTAACCAGCCGCCAAACCAGCAAGCCAAAAACCACAACCAGTAAAGTCACCGCCGCGTACTCATGAGCAAAAACGCTCAACAACGCAAGCGAAGCGAAAAGCACGAAGCCACGTTTGGAGTTAACTTCCTTAATGTAAGACAAAGCGAACAATAAGATGCCTAAGCCCAGCGTGTTGCGTAGCAGGTCCCAGCTTATTCTCAAAGAGGCTAGCTGCAATGCGAAGAAAACGCCAGTCAACATGCCCATTCGCAGGTTCCAACCTAACATTTTCCGCGAGAACCAGTAGACGCCCGCCACGTTCAAACCAAACAGCAACGGCGCAACAACCTTCAACAGCAGAAACGGGTCAGCCTGCAATAGACTGTAGAGCGGCACTATGAGCGCATACAACAACCATGAATCAGTGAAAAATCTACTCCAATGAACCCAAACCACACCACTTTCCATAACAACTGCATAATGGATCGTGTCGAAACCTATGGGGTGCGGAAACGCCAAAAGCTCAGGTATCAACCTGACAAAGAAACCAATAGAAAGACAGGCAACTAGTGCCCTGTGGTCAGTTAAGTTAACGCTGCGCAAAAGACGCGGCAGTTCAAGCTTCAACATTACGGGTTCGCACTACTAAACGCTATTCTGCAATTTGTGAGTGAGTGTGTCCGAAAAATAACGCACGCAACCCATCATGCAAAGAGACGACAGGCGCGTATCCTAAGAGTTTTTCAGCCTTGGAAATGTCCGCGTAAGTATCCTTGATGTCACCAGCTCTGGGCTGTTCATAAGAAATTTCCAAATCCAAACCAGCCAAATCTAAAATGTGCTGTGCTAGTTCATTTATGGAAGTAGCCACTCCAAAACCGATGTTAAAGATTTCGCCTGCAGCTTTCTCAGTTTCCAGAGCCTTCAAAACTGCTTCAACAACGTCATGAACATTAACGAAATCTCTGGTCTGCGAGCCATCGCCGTAGATGATCAGCGGCATTTTCCGCTTGCTGCGGTCAATGAATTTTGTTATAACTCCGCTGTAGTCGTTGACGCCTTGCCGAGGACCGTAAACGTTAAACAAACGCAAGACAACCGACT
>JAXDAO010000027.1:0-2613 GCA_034679745.1 Bathyarchaeia archaeon | reverse complement strand
ATATGACCATGGAGGACTTAGTCTTCAAGAATGTTTAACTTTAGAACTTTGTGTCACAAAAGGAGTCTCTCATGCTACTCGTCTTACACCTGAAATAACTGATGTGGTCTGGAAGGGACTCCGATGTACAGTTGCCGCGGATAATGTTTTCGAAGGCCTATCAATCGATATCCGCACACAACCTGGAAACCCCGCATCAAGTGTTGTTCTAAGCACAAAGTGTTTGAAAGACAATGGGACTGCATCGGTAGTAGTTGAAAACGAAGATTTAGAAGGCACTGAAGCTACCATAGTTTTACTTAATCAGAAAGGAGAACTCGTAACTCAAATTAACACAGTTATTGGAGGAACATCAAAATGACAGAATTAGACAATTTGGATAAACTAGCTGCATCGTCATTGGATGGTTATTTGGTTAGGAAAGACCTTGTTCGGGCATTTAGTCGCCAGTTTCCTGTACCAACTTATGTTGTTGAATTTCTTTTGGGGCGATACTGCGCAAGTATTAATCAAAAAGAAATTGATGAAGGTTTAGAAATTGTTCAGCGACAGCTAGAATCCAGAACCGTCAAAGCTGGCGAAGAGGAGCTCTTCAAATCAAGAGCCCGGGAAAATGGCGAAGTCAAGCTCATTGATCTTATTACAGCTAGACTTGATGCCAAAACCGATTCATATGTAGCTACTCTACCGAGTTTGCAGTTAATAGATTCTCGAATACCCGATGAAATGGTTAGGAAACATGAGCGTATGCTAACTGGCGGTTTCTATGCCGAAATCACGTTAAGCTATGACCCAACAATTACGGAGGAAAACAAAGGTAGACCGTTTGGGGTAACAAACCTCCGAGAGATTCAACTATCAAAACATGATATACTTGACGTGCTGGCAAAAGCTAGGAAGAATTTTTCAACGGAAGAATGGAAGACTCTTCTGCTTCGTAGTGTGGGAATAGAGTCATCAAAACTATCGGAAAGAGCAAAAAACGCACTACTACTCAGAATGGTGCCTTTCGTTGAAAGAAACTACAACCAAGTGGAACTAGGTCCCCGAGGCACCGGTAAAAGCCATCTATTCCAACAGATATCTCCTTATGCCCATCTAATCTCAGGCGGCAAAGCTACAGTAGCGAAAATGTTTGTTAACAACTCAACTGGACAAAGAGGTCTTGTTTGCCAATATGACGTTGTTTGCTTTGACGAAATATCCGGAATATCTTTCGACCAAAAAGATGGCGTTAACATAATGAAAGGGTATATGGAGTCAGGTGAATTTAGCAGAGGAAAAGAAAGCATACGCGCTTCTGGCAGCATAGTATTGGTTGGTAATTTTGAGGTAGATGTCGAACATCAACAACGCATCGGGCACCTTTTTGGACCTATGCCCGATGAAATAAGAAACGATACAGCTTTTATGGACAGAATACACGCGTATCTGCCGGGTTGGGATGTACCCAAAATCGGCAAGGACCTGCTCACTAATCATTTTGCTCTCGTAAGTGACTTTCTTTCCGAATGCTGGAGCCAACTGCGCAACCAAAGTAGATTGCCACTATTCCAAAACCGCGTTTTATACGGCGGAGCTCTTAGCCCTCGAGATGCCAACGCAGTAAATAAAACAGTAAGCGGATTGCTAAAGCTGCTCTATCCTGCAATTGATTCCGAAATTCCAGATGAAGATGTAGAGTGGGCTATTCGAATAGCTATGGAATCTAGACGCAGAGTAAAAGAACAACAAAAAAGAATTGGATCAGCAGAATTCAGAAACACAGCTTTCAGCTACGTTCTCGGAGTGGATGGAGTAGAAAAATTTGTTTCAACACCTGAACTTCAAAGCGAAAACAGCATAGGGGGAGATCCACTTGAACCAGGTCAGGTTTGGACTATAAGTCCGGATGGAATCGACGAACATCCAGGATTATACAGAATAGAGGTCAATGAAGGCCCAGGATCAGGCGTAAAAATCCTCAACAAACCTGTCCCACCAGCTTTCAGAGAAAGCGTCAGCTACGCAGAACAGAACCTTTACGCACGCTCGATCCAACTAGTAGGCGACAAAGATCCAAGAAACCACGAATTCGCTGTTCAATTAAGAGCTTTTGACACCTCAAAATCAGGAGCAAAACTGGGGGTAGCAACCCTGATTGCTCTCTGCACTTCGTTGCTGAAAAGAAATGTTCGCGGAGGGCTGGTCATTGTTGGAGAAATTGCTTTAGGCGGATCAATTGAACCATTAAGCAATCCAGTGTCAATTGCTGAAATAGCAGTAGAAAAAGGCGCAACGAGCATATTGATGCCAGTTTCTTGCCGCCGACAACTCATGGACCTACCAGACGATATGGCAACAAAAATTGCAATACAATTCTATTCAGATGCACGTGACTCTCTAGTAAAAGCTATTGGAAGTTAGACCCATTACTTGGCAACCAAAAAAATGTAATGCCCTTTATTTGCTAGTTATGCTCAAAAACGTTATTAACTGATTTCCATTGAAATAACTTAGTTGTGATTACAATGCCTCAATGTCCTTTCTGCAAAGCTGAGGTCTCTACTCCCAAAAAGGAATGGAGTTACCGACATAATTACTACCAGGTGAAGTCTTACTTGTGCCCAAAAT
>JAXDAO010000026.1:0-4237 GCA_034679745.1 Bathyarchaeia archaeon | reverse complement strand
CCATTTAACATGTAAGCGCTTTTCAAGCTCCCGCAGCCAAAGCTTTTGTTGTTTTAGGTGCCCACATGTCGGCAGTCGCTGGCAAAAAAAACGGCAAAGTCGAGATTAGTTTGCGTAGCATCAGGCAATTCAACGAGCAAACAGGCGTTCATCTTGGAGTAGACATTGCAACGCCACTAGGCGAGTACTTGGGGGGCGTCGGCGGTGGTCATGCAATGGCTGCAGGCGTGAGCGGCAAGGGCGAGATCAAAGATGCCCTCAAAAAGTGTTTAGCTCTTCTTGAAGCGAAAATTGCTAATAAAGAGTATACGCTTAAGTGATCACTTGATCGATAAAAGTCATAGTCGATGTTTAGAGGTTTTAGATTCGTTTAGACAATTCAAAGGAAATTCTTAATTACGCCAAAACATTTAGAACGGAAAAAACTACCAAAACTGAGTAGCTACGCTTAAATGAGCAAACATTCACGCTTAAGGTAAGCAGGACAAAACTTTGGCTCTGATTGAAATCAAAAATCTCACCTATACCTATCCTGGCGCATCAAAATCATCAATCCACGATGTGTCGCTTAAAATAGAGAAGGGCGAATTCGTCTTGATTACGGGTCCAAGTGGCTGTGGGAAGACCACTTTGTGCCGATGCTTCAACGGTTTAGTCCCCCACTTTTATCAGGGTGAAATAAAAGGCGAAATTAGAGTAGCAGGCATAAACACCCTGGATCATCACACTTATGAGATGGCAAAGCATGTGGGGTTGGTATTTCAGAACCCCGAAAACCAGCTTTTTGCTCTATCAATCGAGAAAGATGTCGCTTTTGGCTTAGAGAACGTGGGTGTATCTAGGGCGGAAATGCGGAATAAAGTTGATTGGGCATTAAAGCAAACGGGAATCTACGATATCCGGGAACGCTCCCCGCATGAAATCAGCGGGGGACAGCAACAGCGTGTTGCAATTGCAGCAGTCTTGGCGATGGAACCAGATATTATAGTATTAGATGAACCTACATCGTTTCTAGATCCACTTAGTGCTGAGAGAATCTTTGAGGTTATTTACAGACTAAACAAAGAACACGGCATAACTGTAATCTTGGTTGAGCACCGCTTGGATTTAACAGCCAAGTACACGGATCATCTTATCGTAATGGATCAGGGAAGCTTACGTTTTGAGGGCGATCCAAGACAGATATTTAGCAATGAAGAAACAAGATTAATTGGGGTGGGGATCCCAAAAGCGACCCTGCTCTATCAGATGCTCAAAAAAGAAGGATTAAAGTTGGGCGAGAAGACACCCCTGTCCTCAGAAGAGTTAGCTGATCAACTGCTGGAGGCGCTCTCGCCCAAATGATTGAAGCAGAAAACGTTCACTACTCGTACCCCAGCAAAGTTGAAGCTCTTGCAGGCATTTCATTAACGATTAAAGATGGCGAATTCGTCGCTATCATGGGACAGAACGGCGCAGGCAAATCCACATTCGTTAAACACTTTAACGGCTTGCTAAAGCCCTCCGTGGGCACTGTTCGCATAGACGGCGTAGAAACAACCAAGTCCAGCGTTGCCTCACTAGCACGGAACGTTGGCTTTGTATTCCAAAACCCCGATCACCAGCTCTTTAGCGAAACAGTTGAAGAAGAAATCTTTTTTGCACTCAAAAACTTTGGATTCGAACAAAAAGTCATAGAAGACCGCGTCACATGGGCACTTGAACTGCTGTCATTGGCACAGTACCGTAAGACTTCGCCCTTTCTGCTAAGCGGTGGTGAAAGAAAGAGGGTGGCATTGGCATCTGTTCTGGCATGGGATCCACAAACCCTGATTTTAGATGAACCAACCATCGGGCAGGATCATGATCAGAAGGAGAGACTGCGCCAGTTCATTCTGCAGATGCAGACACAGAAGAAGACAGTGGTTGCAGTTACCCATGACGTGGAGTTTGTAGCTGAATGCAATCCCCGCGTTGTTTTGATGAAGGAAGGGAAAGTCGTAGCAGACGGAATTGGAAGAGAGATACTCACTGACCCAGCCACACTTGAGTTATCCTCAATTGTTTTACCTCAGATAGCACAGGTTTTCACCAAGCTCTCTGTGTTAGGTTTTCCGAAAGATATAATCGACCTTTACGAAGCTAAAGCGCTGCTACTTAAAGCTCAGGGGAGATCGATCGGATGAGCGTTTTTGATGGCTTAAAGTTCAGAAAAGTTTTCTCCCCCATTCACAATCTGGACCCACGAATAAAATTCGTCTACGTAATCGCCATCTTTATCGTGGCAATAATCTTCTATCAAATCATTCCGTTGCTTATTCTATTCTTGATGCAGCTGCCGTTTGTGTTTTTGGCGCGTGTACAGAGACAATGGCTACGCTCGCTCCGAGGAGCGGCTTTTTTGGCACTATTCATCTTCGTCATCAACGTGGTAACGACCTATTTTACTTCAGGTTATGTGCTGACTGCGGCGAATATTGAAACAGCAGCTTCGATGACTCTGCGTTTTGTTGTGCTAGTGGAGTCATTTTCAGTATTCTTCCTGACAACTTCACCTGACCACTTGGGCTTAGCACTAGAGCAGTCACGCGTTCCTTATGAATTCGCCTTCGCATTTACGACTGCTGTACGTTTTGTACCGGTATTGGCTGAGGAGGCTCAAACAATCATGGATGCGCAAAAAGCCCGAGGCCTCGAACTGGAAAAAGGCAATATATTGAAGAGGATTCGAAACTACGTCCCCGTGCTAATCCCCTTGATTGTTAGTGCTATTCGCAGAAGTTTAGAGCTGGCTGAGGCCATGGAATCCCGAGCTTGGGGGGCTAGCAAAAAACGCACCAACCTGTATGCGTTGAAACTGCAAAAGGGAGATTTGGCACTATTGGCAATTACCGCTACCATTTTGGCAGCTACTGTTTATATCTATTTCTTTGTGTCTATTCCGACAATAACCTCGCTTTTCTTAGTCTAAACACACTTTTAAAAGAGATAAACAATCAAATTACAAATAATGAAATGTGATTGGATGAGTGAGCACACCCGTTTTGGTCCAGCTGGCGTACCGCCGATGTTTCGATTGTTAGGTGCAAATACGTTTGATACGCCGCGACTGCTGCGCGAGGAAGGCTTAGACGCATTTGAGTACCAAGCAGTCAGGTGGGGACCCAAACCTCAAATTAAAGAAGCGGATGCCCGAAAACTTGGCGGTGAAGCCCGTAAAAACGATGTCAAGCTCAGCATGCATGGCTCCTACTTCATCAACCTGTCAGGCAAGAAAGATGTGGCAGAAGCCAGCAAACGTCGCATGATAGCTTGTGCAACCGCCGCTGACTGGATGGGAGCCTACGTCATGGTTTTCCATACAGGCTTCTATGGTAAAGTCGAAAAAGACTTTGCCTTTAAAACCTGTGTAAATGCTCTAAAAGAAGTCAGCGCAGAAATGAAATCTTTAGGTTTGAAAGTGAAGTTGGGTCCTGAAACTATGGGGCGGAAATTTCAGGTCGGTAGCATAGATGAAATCATATCAATCAACCAAGAAGTTGAAGGGACACAACTCGTAATCGACTGGGGGCATCTCCACGCGAGAAACTTGGGTGGATTTAAGAAGATGGAAGACATGCGGGCAATAGCAGAAAAAGTGGAGCGAGAACTCGGCACCCAATCCCTGCGGAGTATGCATTGTCATTTCTCGGCAATTGAATTCAACACCCAAGGCGAAAGAAAACACCATACGCTCGATGAGAAACGGTATGGCCCAGACTTCAGTTGGCTGGCAGAGATAATTGTGGATTTTGGTTTGCATCCCACGATGATTTGTGAGTCGCCGATATTGGATGTTGATGCTCGTAGAATGAAAGAAACACTTCAACAGGTTATAAATACTAAACACCAGAAAGGCGACCCTTAAGATAATTTTTTAGAACGATCATCAAAAATAAACTTGCGCGCTATTGTCTTTTTTTAGCTAACAATTGTTCAGCTAGTTGGAGTTCCTGCACTGTATTGATGTTTACTGCGAGTTCTTGATGGTTTAGTACGAAAATTTCTTGGTCTAGCCATTCGTCGCCGTAGCGTTTGCTACCATCTATGACATTAATGCCGACTGGGACGACATCGTGGTCATCTTCTGTTTTGAAGCTGTACTCGATGCTCATGCCCAAGCTGGTTTTAACTTCTAGAGGCACCGCAACTGTTAGAGCTGGTTTGCCACAGTGTTCGTAATGTTCTACAACGGCATCTATCATTTCAGGCTTGACTA
>JAXDAO010000025.1:0-6749 GCA_034679745.1 Bathyarchaeia archaeon | reverse complement strand
TGGTATCGGATTGATGGTTGCTTTTCCTTTTATTGAACGCAGGGTTAAAGATCCACTGTTTAAGTTAGATCTCTTTAAGAACCGCACTTTTGCTGCAGGCAATATTGCTACTTTCCTTAGTTCTATGTCTAGAGGCGGAGTTATGATAATGTTGGTGGTTCTTCTTCAGGGCATCTGGTTGCCTCTTCATGGTTATTCATATGAAGATGCTCCATTCTGGGCTGGTATCTTCATGATTCCGATGTCAATCGGAATAGCCATCACTGGTCCATTGAGTGGGTGGCTCTCTGACAAACACGGCGCAAGACTGCTCGCAACCGCTGGAATGATAATTACGGGCATAACCTTCTTGGTGTTTACTCTTTTACCAGCCAATTTTGAATACTTCCCATTTGCTTTAATACTGCTAATTATGGGGCTCGGCAACGGCGTGTTCATGTCCCCTAACATGGCATCAGTTATGAATTCATGCCCCGCAGAACACAGAGGTGCTGCGTCAGGAATGCGTTCAACTCTGCAGAACTGCGGACAAACAATTAGCCAAGCCATATTCTTCTCAATAATAATAATTTCCCTAAACGCTACGTTGCCGGCTGCGTTAGCAAACTCTGTGCTAAGCACTGGCGCCCCCCAAGCGATCGCTGATGTATTTAGCCATACACCTGCGTCAGGTGCTCTTTTTGCTGCCTTCCTTGGTTACAACCCTATCGGTACAATGTTGAACTCTATGGGGTCGATCGCGACATCATTGCCTGAATCGACGAGGGCTGTTTTAGAGGGGCAAACTTTCTTCCCAAACGCTATAGCTGCGCCATTTATGTCTGCATTAACCATTGCTTTTGTACTTGCTGCGTTGCTTTGTTTCTTGGCAGCAATTTTTTCTGCGTTAAGAGACCCGAAAAAGGCTAAGTTAAAGATCAGTGAAACCGATCCCTTGCGGTCTTAAGTTTATGCTGTTTGCTTTTTTCTCTTCCAAAGCAGAATCGCTATGGCTGCGATGAAAACAGTGGCTATTAGGACTGCTATTTCGGGTTTAGCCCAAATGCCTGCCGTTTCGATATTGTATGGTGGCGGTGTTGTTGATTGAATAACCATTTTGCTTGGAGTGGGTGCGGTTGTTGAAGACGGGGTAGGTGTTGGTGTTTGTGTTGGTTGAGTTGTTTGAGTGGGGGTGGGTTTAGGCGTATCGAGAGTTATCGTGCAACTGCGTGTTGAGGTCAAGCCTGCGTTATCGATAAATTGCACATATACGGTTTTTTGACCGTCGCCGCTTGGTAATGACCAAGTTTTTGTTGTTGCATATTGCTCCCAGTTTGACCATGAGGAGCCGTCGTTGGAAAAGCGCATTTGAGCAACTCCTGAAGTTGTATCACTGGCTGATAAGATCAGCGTAATTATGGTCGAATTAGTTGTTGATTGGGCTGTAGTTATGGTTCCTGTGGGTATGGTTTTGTCTAGTTTGATTTCTGTTATTGTTTTGTGTGTATTTTCTATTGTTTCTGTTCCCAGGTTCCATATGGCCCAGTATTCTAAGGTGTTGCTGGCGCTTGAAGTGGTTATTACTGGTTGGCCATCGGTTGAAAGATTGCATGTGTTGCCGCCGTTGATTTTGTAATAGGTTTCTTCGACGGGGTAGTCAGGTGTTAAGGTTATCGTAAAGTCTGAAGTGTGCCAAGTATCCCAATAGTCGTTGGCGACAATAGGCTCTCTTGTAAGAGTAATGCAGAAATTGGTTGTTGCGTCACTTATAGTAAGCTTATGTTGTCCGCCAGAAGTGATTGGTACAATTATTGTTGTATTGAATTGTCCCGTCTCGTTGATAGCTATGTTACCCAAGTTTGTGTCATCCCACAGCAGAGATGCGTTGCCTGGGTTAAACCATCTGCCTACGATGGGTAGTGTATCGCCAGTTTTCAGAAAAAGGCTTGCAGATAGATCGGTGTTATTGCCGTAAATTCCTTGAGGAGTTGATGTCCCGATCTGGGTTAAGCCTCTGCGGTATTCTGTGTATGGGATGGTTGTGTTATAGGCTTGGCTTTTGTTGTTGTCTATGGCTTGGAAAACAATGGTGTCTGATAGGGGTTGGTCGTCGTTGGGGTTGTTGTTCTGCATTAAGTCGGGTGCTGCTGTTTGGTAAGTGAAATCTTGGGTTGGGGTCTCCAAATTGCTGATTATTGGTATCCAGTTTGAATTTATTGGGTTTAGGTATGATATGTTTACGGAACCGCCTGGGGTGAAGCCTGCGCCGGTTAGTATTATTGTTCCTAAAGGTGGACCTGATGTAGGTTGAAGGCTTAGTGCGAATGAATACGTTAAGTGGAGGTCTACATTTCTATTTTGGATAGTTGATGCTGGGGTTTGTGTGGAATTGGCGCTTTCAACTCCATAAAAAGCTATAGTGCCTGTTATGGGGGTTCCTCCATCATATACTCTCATGTAAAATTCTTGATTATAATAAGACGTCATGTTGTTCATGAATTCAGTTAAATCTAAAGCGACGTTGTTTGTGCAGAAAGGAAATGGGCCTCCTGAAATGTAATTGTGAAATTTCTTGTTGATTGCTGAGGTTGCATTTCCTAAGCTGAAGGTTATTTGAAGATCGTTCCTCACGGCATGGTTGATGTTAAATGTTGTAACTATTTTCGGTTCATAACCGGTTAAATCTTGGAATATTATGCAAGGGTTAGAATAAGGTACCTCTGAAAGTTTTTTCATGGCTTCATAAGAAATCCAGTAGAATCCATCCACGACATTTTCCCAACCGCCTACACCCCAAGAATTTGCTATCTTAAATGCGCCGGTTTGTACTTCACCATTTTCAATATAGCTTACTGTGTCGTCATACCCTACGATCGTATTTGCATGGTTTAATTCTTCGGTTTCATATTTATCGCTCGTCCATACATCGGCAGTCGTTAAATTGTCGTATTGATCTGCGTCAACAGCTATTACCGCTAAGTTGCCAGACGCTAACCAGTTTTTGAGGCTTTCAATTCCTTGGCTGCTGTTAACGTACAAGTATTGATAACCGTAACTGCTGTTGCCTCGGTAAAAAGGCGCTTCTGCCCATGCGCCTTCAGAAGGCCAAGTTGTATCGTCCAAGGGATCATAAGGTGTTTTTTGCCAAGAACTAATCCCTATATTGCATACCAGTTGGATTGCTTTTTGGTAGCTTGAACCTAGATCTACCCCTTCGTTAATTAGGTTGTAAATGAAGGCTGGGCTCATTATGTGGCTTTGGTAGCTTACTGTTGGCTGTCCTGCAGCCCAGGTTGCTCCTGATAGGTTCCATGAGTGTTCTTTCGCTTCTTGGTATGTTTTTACGTAGTATCCTACTGCCCATGCTGTGCAGGATCCTTGTGAGCCTTGGTTTCCGATTGGTGGAAACCATGGTGTATCTGAGTTGTCGACAGCAGTTGGGCTGCCATAAGATATGTTGTCTATAATGCGTGTGTTTTCGGCGATTTCGCTCCATTCTTCAGCTGTTGGTGGGCTTAGGCCTGTTCCATAGCCATTGACTACTTGGTTATAGTTTTTCCCCTCTTTTTGGACTCCGACCTCGTTTTTCATTTCTTGGAGTTCTTGCGAGGTTATCTTGTGTTCGCTTACTCCAAGCTCGTTGGGGTTTGAGGTTTTTGTGTCTGTGAATTCTTGCTGGGTTTTGGCGGTGCTACTGATTTCGAGGCTTGAAGCTGCTATTGATATGGTTAATAGTATCGAAATTATTGTGACTTGAAGGGTTTTCTTCTTCACTTTTACCAACTGGCGCTGGGGGGTAACCTCGTTGTGGTTGCCTTTGTGCTGAGGTTAGTTTTGTTTAGAAAATATTAATGGTTTATGAATACTCAATATATACTACGATGAGGTTTTTTGATAGTTCCATTAATGTTTATGGTAAAAGTATCCCTCTTTTGTTCGCGTCAAGCACAATTAATATAGACGACACACAGCAGAATAACAGTGAACAACCATGCAGCGGTCCTACTCACGCTTATTAGGTGTTGTCGGCAAACCAAATACAGGCAAATCCACATTCTTTAGCGCCGCTACCCTTGCCGCAGCAGAAATCGCAAATTATCCATTCACAACTATAAAACCGAATCGAGGCGTTGGGTATGTCCGGTCGCCTTGTGTTCATGAGGAATTCAAGGTTAAAGATAATCCTAAGAACAGTCTCTGTTTAGACGGTACAAGACTAGTGCCAGTGGAGTTGATTGATATTGCTGGTATTGTGCCTGGGGCTTGGGAAGGTCGCGGTTTGGGTAATCAATTTTTAGACGAAATACGCCGCGCAGACGCGCTTGTTCATATTGTTGATGCTTCGGGTGGAACTGATTGTGAAGGTAAAAGCTGCAAGCCGGGTGAACATGATCCTTTAGAAGATGTGCAGTTTTTGGAAAAAGAGATTACTATGTGGATGGTTACGATCCTAAAGAAGGATTGGGCGCGGATTGCTAGGACTGCAGAGCAGGACAAGAAAGGTATCGCTCATCATCTTGAAGATCGTTTGAGTGGGCTTAGTATCAGGCGTCAGTGTGTGAATGAAGCTATTCGGAAGGCTGGTTTGAATGTTGATAAGCCTGCAACTTGGAGTGATGATGACTTTTATCGTTTTGTTGATAATTTGAGGCGAATCTCCAAGCCCCTGCTTATAGTTGCCAATAAAATTGATTTGCCTACAGCTCAGGCAAACATTGAGCGAATGAAGAAATTGGATTATATTGTTATTCCTGCAAGTGCAGAGGCAGAGTTGGCGCTTAGGCGTGCTGCTGAAAAGGGTTTGATTGATTACAGACCCAGTGATGGCGACTTTAAAATAGTGCAGCCTGAGAAGTTATCTGCGGGTCAAATTCAAGGGCTTGAGCGGATAAAAGAAAAAATCTTAAAAGCTAACGGGTCCACGGGCGTTCAACAAGCTCTAAACACTGCGTATTTCAAACTGTTAGATATGATAGTGGTTTATCCTGTTGAGGACATAGAGCATCTTGCTGATCATAATGGCCGGGTTTTACCTGATACATATTTGGTGCCAAAGGGTACTACTGCGCATCAGTTTGCTTATGTGATCCACAGTGAATTGGGTGATAACTTCCTGTACGCGGTTGATGCTAGAGATAAGCGTAGAATCGGGGAAGATGCAGTGTTGAAAGATCGTGATGTTATTTCGATTGTGAGTGCCAAGAAGCGTGCGTAGTTATGCGCCGAATCGGCGTTTTCTATGTTGAAATACTCTGATGGCTCGAAGAAGGTCAAGTCGGCGAAAGTCTGGCCAATAAACATCTAAAAAGAATAGTTCGCTGTATGCGGCCTGCCATAGTAGAAAGCCGCTGAGCCTTTCTTCGCCTGATGTTCGTATGATCATGTCTGGGTCTTGTTTTGTCATATGTGATGTGTATAGGTATTTTTCGAATGTACTCTCGTCAATGTCGTCTATTTTTAGTTCGTTTTCTTGTACTTTTTTTGCTATGATCTTTGTTGCGTCTATTATTTCTGCTCTACCCCCATAGGCGAATGCAAAATTCCAGAAGTAGTTGTCGTAGTTTGCTGTTGCTTTTTCTATTTGTTCGATTATGTCTCGTAGGCTGTCGGGTAGCATGTTGACTCTGCCGATTACTTTTACGTGGACTTTATCGCGGTGTATCCTTTCGTATTTTAGAAGTTTGCGGAATCTTTCTTCGGCGATATCCATTATTTGGGTTACTTCTTCTGTGTTTCTGGCAAAGTTTTCTGTTGAGAATGTGTAGAGTGTGACGTTTCTTACGCCGATCAGGTGGCACCAGTCTAGAAGTTGTTCTACAGTGTCTGCACCGTCGGTGTGGCCCCATTTGTCTTTGCGTAGTGGCGAGTTGGTTTCTTGTTCATTTGCCCATCGTCTATTTCCGTCTAGAATTATCGCTATGTGTTCGGGGGGGACTCCGTTTTTCACTTGTCGCCATAGCCACTTTTCGTATAGTTTGTAGATTCCAAGGATTGAGAGTAGTCCTTGAAGCACTTGTGATCCTCGCGTTTGATATGTGCACTTGTTATTGGTGCTAAGTTTATTCTTATAGTGTTTCAATTAAAGATTACTGACTATAGTCGTAATAATTTCGTGTTAGTTTAGAGTTCTTCGGGTTTTTCTTCTTTTTTCTTGAAGAAGTCTTTGGTTGACCTGTTGATAATGTATATTAGCAGGACTGAGGCGACGCCGATTAGGATGCCGACTATTATGCTATATAGGAAAGTGGAGAAGGCTTGGTTGCTTGTTATTGGTATGTCTGGTCTGCCCAGAGGGTTGTATATGATGTCTGCCGTTGCGTCTAGGATCCATCTGAACCATGCGATCGAAACTATTAGAGCCGCAGTGCGTAGCAACCGTGGGTCTCTTTCGACGTACATTCGTACGGTTCTTCCTGTTAGTACGATGCATATGCCTACGATGAGTAGGTCTTCTACACCTTTAATGAAGTAGGTTGCGATTTTTGGTATGGCGCTTATCCAGTTGCCTATGTCGGTTGGGAAGGGTGCTGCGCTTTGACTGACATTTGCTATGCCCAGGTAGATGCTGACGGCAATGCATAGGATTCCTGCTATGATTGTATAGTTTGAGATTTGGATTGGGAGTGCTGGTGGTTCGTAGTCTCTTGCCCATTTATAGAGGTCTTTTGTGGCGCGGTCGACGCCGAAGCCTTTGAGGAGTAGGAATCCACCTATTACGATGACTATGGCTATGCCGTAGAAGAAGATGGCGCCTTTGTAGAGGCCTGAGT
>JAXDAO010000024.1:0-3427 GCA_034679745.1 Bathyarchaeia archaeon | reverse complement strand
TAACGAACACAGAGGCAACATACAAAAAGTGTTGAATCGTTTAAGTGCTTTTCTAGACGGAAACTTCTTATCAAGAAAGCTCAAAGTACATTTTGCTTTTTGGATCGTCTTTGGATTACGTGACTTTTTGTGAATTCTATACCAATGAAGCGGTTGGAAAACCGCTGCGGTTTTCCAACCTTTTAAGCATAGCCTGAAACAGAAATCCACATCCTCATGCGCGAGCAAACTTTTATCATATCCATCGCCAAGGCTATCAAAAGCCGTTTTTCTGGTAAGCACTGTTCCTAATGGTCCCACCCAACTAAATCT
The DNA here is from genome assembly GCA_034679745.1 of Bathyarchaeia archaeon. GTDB lineage: Archaea > Thermoproteota > Bathyarchaeia > Bathyarchaeales > Bathycorpusculaceae > Bathycorpusculum. The sequence goes on along the minus strand of JAXDAO010000024.1, from coordinate 3,115 downwards.
GAAAATATCGTACTTGTTACGAATCTTGCGTGGCATTCTAATGTTTTCGAGCTGTAGCTCTTCATTCCACAATTTTGAACCAGTGTGGACGAAACCTATTCTCGGATCTTTCAAAATTAACTCAATAGTTTTTTGTATATATTCAGGGGCAAACTTATCATCGGCACTTAAACTAACAAAAAACTCTCCATGTGACAATTTAATCCCGTTGTTCATAGCAACGGCCACACCTTGATTTCTTTGATAAAAATATTGTACAGGATAGTGTTTTACAATATTTTTTGTATGGTCAGTTGAGCCGTCATCAATTACAATTACTTCGATATTCGGATAAGTTTGCCTTAAACAGCTTTCTATAGCATCTGCAAGATAATGCCCATAGTTATACGTCGGAATAATAATACTAACTAGGGGATACCGCATCTTTGCGCTTTGTTCTGAAAAACTGATTTCTTTAGCCATTTCCTCAGTTCCTCAAAAATTGGAAGAGAACTCAAATAGGAATATCACTCTAAAGCCTCATCAGATGCAAGGCATTCAACTCTTTAATTGTCGAGGTATGTGAACTTTCTGCAAAACGGTTATTCAGCAGTTAATCATTCGACAAGCGGGCAACAACTGACTAATCAGATGTTCAAACTTGCTACAGTTTCGTTTTACGGTAGCTTATTTGGGTTAAAATCTGCGTCACGTATTTGTGCTGTATTCGAGTAATACTCTTGAATCGCTTTATTGCAAGATTATTCCGTATTTTTGTAGATTACACTGCCACCATTGTTGTAAATTATGCTTAAATTACTGAATACGTGAGAAACCTCGCTATAATTATAATTAACCCCACTTTCGCTAACTATCCCGTGGATAACATTTAATTCGCTTAGATAAACAGTCTCGCCTTTTTCCACTATCGTTACGTTGGATAGTTTATCGACTCTGCCTGAATAAACCATACCGTAAATCATTAACACATAGTAACGAGATATAATGTCTGCATGCAGTACAGGATAGTAAACATTGATGTTTCCCGACAGCCATTGTGCGCTGGCTACGATAGGCTCATCAATGTATCCCATGCTACCATACAATCGTCGACCAGCTAGCCGATATTTGCTTAACGGCAGTGACCAGCTATCGCTCTGAGAGATTTCGTAGACAAAGCCTGTTTGAAATAGAAAATAAGGCACAAGAATCATTGTTGATAAAAGCAAAACCAAGAGCTTTTTCTTTCGTTTATATATCAAATTTACAAGTGTTTCAACGCCTAACACACAAAAAGGCGCTAAGAAAAATAACAGTAAGTGGTAAAATCGTGTCATATTAAGTGTGTTTGCCAGTCCAGGTACCACAATAAGTGCACCTAATAGGCCCAAGGCTGCTAAGCTGAAGATGAAATACTCTAATTCAAAACGGATTTTGGTTCTTTTTAATAGCACGCCGAGGAAACCAATAACAATTAGGAGTTCTGTTAGATATGCGAATGCGCGGCTAATCCAATTCCAAATGGTTGGTGCAGCTTCGAGACCTAATCCCCTAAGGATCGTCTGTTCTCTTGCTCCTAAGTTGAATAAATCTCCTAACTGGCGATAAACGTAATCTCCAAATTCTATGAAACTAGTAAAAACAGAGGCGCCAGTTGTGTAAATGTACCATGTAAACATGAGGACGGCAAATATTGTTATGAGTCCAAGGGTGATGTGTTTGTTAGGACGTTTTAGAATAATAAGAGCGATAAATGCAGAGATGATGAAAAACAGGAAGATTTCTGCGATAGCGTAATGTGAGGTTATTAAAGCAAAACTGAAGACCGTAAATAATATTATTCTATTTGGAGGGGATATTTTCTTGGAGAGTACAACCAATAGCAACAGAACAAAGAATAGTTCAGCAACCATTTGTCTGTTTAATCCGAACATTTCGGTGTAGAATGTTGCTTGTGCCATGAAAAGAAAAGCGGCAATGAACGCGTATCTTTTGTTTATGTACATTTGCCACAGTTGGTATAATGCTACGGGTACGAAGGCGAAAAGGAATGGATATATTAGTTTGAACATCAACGCAGAATCAATATTCAGAATGCTCGTGTATATTGTTGGAAGAAGAGTGACACTTAGCATTGAATAAACTCTGCTTAATGTTGTTGCCCCTGCTAATGAAGGCGGTAAACTCCAGTGTGCATTGTTAGCAGTTGTCTGGAAAGCAAAGTGTTCTGCAGGGACATCTGATCCGTAGGACGATATATAATTAGATATAATCGATGAATGGTAAAGAAGCGCAAGGGCGATCATAAAAATAACAATTGGGTATAATTTTTGAGGTACCAATTTCTTGGAGACAACAGTGAGGATAAATACGAGTGCAATTGCTGTTATTGTGAAAAGAAGAATTATACTATCGTTATAAACGTTTACCCACATAGCTCCCACAATGCTTAGAATAGGAAGAAATACGAAAAGCAAGCCGAGTGGGGAGAAGCTGGGCGATTCGCTGTTTTGAGGTTTTGAATCGTTATTTCGTGCGTATGCTGCGATTCCGAGTATAAGCGTTACGCCGCTTAGACCTATTAAGAGTGGATTCAGCGAGAGCGGTTGAGAAAGCCCAAACAAAAACCCAAAGTCGTTTACCACAAGTCCGAGGACCATTAGGAAGGCGATGCTTAGCCCTACGGAGAAGAGAATAGTTTCTACCCCGTCGAGTTTTTCAAATTTCAGCAATTTGATAATGACGAAGCCTGGAATGAATGTGAAATATATGAAACCGATAACTTGGCGGGCGATCGGTATGTCGAAGATTGTTGTGACGTATAATGTGAACTGTAATAGCAGTATTGTTGCTAGAAAGTTTTTGGGTTTGAGTTGAGTTGGCAGTGAGGTCATAGGTAAACCTTCGGTTTTCTCTTATTTAACTTTCTTCAAATCAATATGTTTTAATGCAAAATACTTGATGCACACTTCTGTGGGTTTAGGTGAAGAGCAGATAAACAAAACAGTTAACTTGAAAACTACTAATCGCAGCGAGGGGTAAGATATCCAATTCTCTCAAATAATCCCGATGGTTATGCTAGCCAAAGATCCTGATTTCAAGTATATTTTAGCTATAATCGCATAATTTTTAGAAA
>JAXDAO010000023.1:0-2717 GCA_034679745.1 Bathyarchaeia archaeon | reverse complement strand
CGGTATGCGGTACCAGCGTATTCAATTCCGCACCATTGTGTTGGGAACACGACGTCACCCAGTCTCGAGATAGCGTTCATGTCTGGATTGATTGTGATTAAGGGGTGTTTCAGCATATTTCGCATTGCAGACGCTGGAAAGTGTGCACCGGGGTCTGAGGAAATTATGAGCGTTGCGTCGTTGTCGCCGCGTCTTAGCAAATCCGTAGCGGTGTTTTCGCCTGGATTGAATTGTGGGTAACCCTGCGAGAAGTCAACTGCGTATGGGTAACCAGTCTGCCAAGCAAACACAACGTTTGCACCTGTGACATTGAAATGACCTCTTAGTGGTGAAATAATAAATTTAGTTTTTCTATTGAGATCACGTGCTAATGCAATAGCGACTTCGATATTTCGGAATCGGCCTAAACTTTGAGTTAGACCTAAGCCAAAGTAAATAACTCCGAATTCACAGCCAACCATAGCATCGGCGACATCTTTTAAATGATCAACGGGGATTCCACCGACTTTCTCGACATCGAGCTCTTGATCTTGAACTAGACACCTTAATGCTTCGAATACTTCGTAGTCGCGGTTTGGTTCAATTTGCAAAAAGTAATCAGCTGCTTCAGCAGTCATAGTCTTTCTTACGTCGACTACAATCATTTTACGACCAGGTTTTTGCATAGTCTGTGGAGGAGGACCAGTAAAGCAAACCTGTGGGCGAATTTGTGGATAAGCACGAGTGATTCTTTTTGATGCAACCTCCATCTTTTTACGACCAGCATCAGCCTTTAGCCTCTGCATATAACTTTTCCATTCGCTTCCTTCGAAGCGCCCATCAGTAAAAGCGGTGTAACGCTCTACATGTCTTGGGTGAGAAGTCCATGGATTAGCTGCCCAGTAAACAATAAGGTCGGCTCGATGACGTATTTGCCCTAAAGTAGCCGCGGGGATGCCTACTTCTTGGGTAGCCATCACGGATGGACCATGGCAAATACTAGCGCAATTGTCTAATGCTGAACCTAACTCTTCTGCTAATTCCACTCCAATGCGTTGTGCTTCACCGACTGTACTACTCCATCCAAATAACAGTGGATACTTTGCGTCAGTGAGGATTTGAGCGGCCTTCTTAACGGCTTCATCAATGTTTACTTGAACAAGTTTACCGTCTTTGCGGATCATTGGTTTTAGGATACGTTCGTCGCTCTTGTATCCATGAACCATTTTTGCCTCGCATTGGGCGCAACCGTTCTTCATTTTGACTATTTCGTTCTTTTCTACGGTTACTTCTATATCATCACAGAGGCAACCGCAGATTGGACAAACAACATTGTCTATTACTTTGCTCATAAGCTGTTCCTTCCAAACTGTTTGATTAATAGCTCATCTAAGGTCCAGACGGGCTCGTTAGGTGCAGTTTCAACTTCAACAGGGAATCCTTTGTACAGTGGCATACCCATTCCATAGGTTTCATCTCCGGTAACAACGTTAGCCCATGAACCACAGGGCATAAAAACCATCCCTGGGTGAGTACCCCAAGGGTACCGTTGGGCTTTTACTACAATTGAGCCAAACTTTGAGGTGACTCGGACGATTGAGCCAGATTTTATACCGAGTTTAACCATATCGGATTTATCGAAGAAACAAACGGCACAGCTTTCAAAGTATTCTAAGGAGCCTTTACCTAGCTCTTTTCCAACACCCTGCTCAATAGTCCTACCAGTAATTAGAGTCGCGCGTAGTTTTTGCTCTACAATGGTCTAAGACCTTATCCAATAGAAATTTAGGCGCTTATATTTAAGAGTAAGTTTAAATTTAATGTAAAATTCACAATTAACTCAATAGATGAAAAAAAGGTATTACATAATAAAGCAGTTTCAATTAAATGCCAAATAAGAAAAATAGAAAAAATCTATTTTAATTTTGCTTGTTCTGCTGTGAAGGTTGCATTATAGGTTCTCTTGCCAGTTTTCTGGTTTTCATTAAAAGAGACTTGACCGTTAAACTTTGCACCTCTGAGACGCCGCAGATCCTTAGTCATATCGGGTTCTGTGTCGTCAAACCAGCATAGGACGTATTGATCACGTACCCCTTCGGGCGTGGCGAGGTAATCTACGTCGCCCATAAGGGTGAAGAAATCTTCGATTTTGCCGCTGAATTCGGTTTTGGAATTTTGGGTGACTATAACAGTTTTTGCTTTTACTACAACGAAAGGATCAGATTCCCAGCGTTCTTTATCTTTTCTCTCGCGGAAAATACAGATGACGGGTTTCTTCCACTCATACTGTGACAAACAATTCGCCTCAGAATAGAGGAGCATAAAGCGGTTATATAAATTTTCTAAGCGTGCTTGTAGGTGATGTGAAAAGCTGAAGGTCCACCAGGAGGAAGAACAAAGAACACGGTATAGCTCTGCTGCGTTGATTCACCGAAAGTCTGTTTAAATGGGCGATCTAAAAGTATCGAGAAGTTAGCACTTTCTATATCAGCTATTATTGGATAAATATCTCCTGCGGTGCATGTGTGATTAGCTCCCTTGTCCCAGTATCCGCTGTAGATGTAGACGTCGGTCCAGCCGTTGACGCCACCAGGCATTTTTGTACAGTTAACGGTTAACTCCCAATTCTCATTTGCTGCCACTGTTAATGGTATGTAGACAGTAGGCACGGAGCTGTTTAGGAATCTTAGGCAATTACTCGAGCCGCTAACAGTGAAATCTAATTCGGCAGTGGGAGT
>JAXDAO010000022.1:0-2822 GCA_034679745.1 Bathyarchaeia archaeon | reverse complement strand
TTACCCGAACAGACAAAATAGGGGGAACCGCAATCTTTAGGAGTCTATCAAGTTCAGATTGGGAATCGACATTTATAGTGACACCTGCATCAGCAAGCATTTTTAATTCGTCATTGCGTACACTAACACCTGTAAATAGAATACGGTCAGGTGTAAAGCCGCTACTCAAAGCCATAAATACTTCTCCAGGGCTGACTGTATCCAGGTAAGCACCTTGTGACTGGAGAATGCGAAGAACTGTGAGGTTTGTGTTTGCTTTGGCTGCGTAGTATATTCGAACATATTTGTAGTTGTTAAGTAAGGCTGTGTATAGGCGGTTGTAGTTATCTTGAATTCGTTTTTCGCTTAAGACATAAAGTGGAGTGTCATACTTTTCAGCTAGTTCTTTGACTGAGAAACCATCAAAGAACAAAGCGCCTTTACGATTTTCTAATGGGTCACTAAGCTTCTTCTTTACCATTTTCTACACCAACATGAGTTAAGTTAGTAGTTTGTAAATTAGGCTAAGCCTTTAGCCACAAATAATTCTGCACTCAGTATTCCGCCGCCTGCAGCTCCACGTATAGTATTATGGCCAAGACACATGTACTTGAAAGTCATAATTGGATCCTTACGTATCCTACCGACTACAGCACTCATTCCACAGCCAGAATCTCGATCAAAACGGGGTTGTGGTCTATTCTTTTCGTTTCTGACAATTATAGGATGCTTCGGAGCTGAAGGCAACAGCAAATCTTGAGGTACACCTTTGAAGTTGATGAATGCTTCCTTTATTTGTTCAAGTGTTGGGTCTTGATCTAGCTTTACGAAAACAGATTCTAAATGTCCATCTTTAACATTAACGCGATTGCAGCTCGCACTTAGTTTAAGATCTGCGTTTTCCACACACTCCCCGTTGAAGCACCCAAGTATCTTTAAAGTTTCAGCTTCCATTTTCTCTTCTTCACCTGAGATAAATGGAACTACATTGTCGATAATATCCAAAGAGGGCACTCCAGGATATCCTGCACCGCTTAAAGCTTGCATAGTAGAGACAACGATTTGCTTTAGACCAAACTGCATTAACGGCTTCAATGTTAATACCAATTGAATTGTGCTACAGTTGGGGTCAGTTGTGATAAAACCTTTCCAACCACGTATTTTTTGTTGGAGTCTGATTAATTCAGCGTGATCAGAGTTAATTTCGGGTACAATTAAAGGGACATCTTTTTCCATCCGATGAGCGCTAGCTTTACTAAAAACCGGATACATAGCTCCGAACTCAGCTTCAACTGGACCGGCTAAATCACCTGGCAGAGAGGAGAAAACTAAGTGTACATCACCTGCGTTTTCAACTGACTCAACATCTGCATTAACAACCGACATCTCAGCTATTTCATCAGGTAAATCAGTTTCCATGAGCCAGTTACAAGCGTCTTTGAATTTTTTTCCTGCTGACCGCTCTGAAGCTGCAAGAACCTCAATTTCGAACCAAGGGTGACCCTGTAGAAGCTGAATATACCTTTGCCCCACAGCACCGGTGGCACCTAAAATTGCTACTTTACGCTTATGTATCATGACTTTTTTCTTCCTTTGACTGGTTCATTTTCTCAATACTTGATAAAAAAGTTAATGGTGAATTTATGTTCAAGATAACCCCAGCACATCTGCCATAGTGTAAAGTTTTGGAACAGTTTGTTTACTTAGCCATTCTGCAGCGTAAACAGCACCTTGTGCAAACACATTTCTAGAAAAAGCGGTATGTTCAATCCTTAACATTTCGTATGGCCCAGCAATAACCAAATCATGGATTCCCGGAACCCCTCCAGCGCGTAGTGATGTTACCTCTAGTTCTTCTTTCTGACGTGGACAGATACCTTCTCTACCGGTCACAGTCCTCGAGTATCCGCGTAAAGTTGATATTATTTCGCAAATTTTCTTTGCTGTACCACTAGGCGCATCCTTCTTTCCAGTGTGATGGATTTCATTTATACTGAAATCGTATTCTTCAGGAAAAGCCTTAAGTTGCTCAGCTAGTTTGAACAGGATGTTAACGCCTACACTATAGTTGGGTGAAAATACAGCGGGAATTTTACCTGACAGCGATGACATAATTTGCAGGTTTTGTTCTGTGGTGAAACCGGTAGTACCGAGAACTATTCGTTTTCCGAGTGCAGCAACTATGGGGATGTTGACGAGGTCAGCTTTGGGAGTGGTGAAGCTGACAAAAACATCGGCATTCATTACTGCTTGACTCAAGTTATCTGAACTTTGAATGGTTATGTCAGAGTCACTTACACCTATGTTACGGAGGTTTTTGCCTATCCATTGACTATTTGGAGCCTCTGTTGCACCCACGATTTTGTAGCCCTTTGCAGTTGCTTCAGCAACGATTGCTCTACCCATCCTGCCGGCTACACCGGATACACATAACTTAAGCATAATATAGCCCCTCTATGTATTTGGGATTGTATAATCGGTCTTGTAAGTCAACACCAAAATAATCGGATATTGGCTCTAGTACCTGTGGATTTGACTCGTAAATTTTACGAACATTTGTTAGAACCAAATCTACACCATTCCGAGTCATCTTGCCTAAAGGCTGCCTACAAGGGCCTGACGGCATACCCAATATATTCATCAGTGTCTTATATGCAAGTGGATTACGAGCCTTACAGACTACTGGTCCATAAGGTGATGGTTCCTGGGTTTTCACTGTCACTATATTGAAAAGGGGCTGTAGTGCCTGTGCTAAAACATTAGCAGATTCTTTATCACCATCGAGAAGATAGTGCACCATATCTGAAACTGTACGAGGGGCAACATTTGAGGCAACTGATATT
>JAXDAO010000021.1:0-3452 GCA_034679745.1 Bathyarchaeia archaeon | reverse complement strand
AATCACCGCAGTTGATATCGCTGTAGAGAAACTAAAAGACTTAGAGCAGTTGGGTGTAAAGATTTCCTCCGATAATCGAAAATCAGTCGATACTGCCGACATAGTTTTTGTCATTGTTAAACCAGGAGACGTTGAGAAAGTTCTCGAAGAGGTTCGTAGGGAAATCAAGGGCAAGCTTCTTGTCTCAGTTGCTGCTACGGTGCCTCTTAAATTTCTCCAAAAAAATGCGCCTGAATCACGGGTAATTCGGATTATGCCCAGTTTGTGCGCTATGGTTCAAGCTTCTTATACTGCCTATTGTGTTGGTGACAGCGTAACAGCTGAGGACAAAGAAAAAGTAAAAGCCCTTTTGAACATGATGGGCATCTGTGATGAGGTCGACGAGAAGTACATGGACGCGATCACCGCAGTAAGCGGTAGCGGACCCGGTTATATGTCTATTATAATCGAAGCCTTAGCTTACGCAGGTTTGAAGGTTGGTTTACCGCGCAATATCGCCTTAACTTGCGCTGCCCAAACAGTGATGGGAACCGGAAAGTTAGTAGTTGATTTGCATGAGGACCCTGCGAAAATAAAAGACATGACAACCACACCCGGCGGAACCACTATCGAAGCAATATATCAAATTGAGCAAAGTCAAATCCGTCCTGCCATGATACGTGCTATAGAAGAAGCTACAAAGAAAAGTCAATCCATCAGAGAGAAACTACATCTGGTTTAACGAAGAGCATGTTTAAGCGGCAATCTTTGATTGGGACGGTACACTGGCAGATACGCGTCACGCTATTGTAGTCTCATTTCACAAAGCATTACAGGAAAACGATCTAGAAGTATCAACAGAACACATCGAACGCCGTATTGGTATTGGCGCCTCTGATACTTTTCGCGAAATTCTGCGCTCGCAAAAAGGCTCGGTCGATGAACAACTTGTTAAGACGCTAGTAGCGCGTAAAAGCGAAGTGCAAGTCGAACTAGCCAATGAGGTTCAACTATTTGATGGAGCGCAAGACCTGCTTGCTGCCCTGTTAGGAAAGGTCAAATTGGCTTTAGCATCGATGAACAACAGTACCGTTATAGGGTATCTCCTTAAAACAAAATCGCTACAAGAGTGTTTCCAAGTCGTACTGACAGGCGACCGGGTATCTTGTTCTAAGCCTGATCCCGAGATTTTTCTAAAAACCGCTTTTGAGCTAAACGTTAAACCTGAAAGATGCGTGGTTTTTGAGGATTCTGTTTTCGGTGTTAAAGCTGCCAAGTCCGCTGGAATGGGCTGTATCGCTGTTACAACAGGTGTCTACAGTGCACAAGAACTTGAGCAAAATAAGCCTGATTTAATTGTAAAAACCTTAAAAGACCCTAAAATTCTCCCATTTGTTATACGGTAATAAGGTCTTGTGGTAGCGTGCTAGCAGTCACATAGTTTTAAACATTTTTTATAAGAGTATAATCTGTTCTCAAAAACTGGGGCAGAAATTCGGAATTTTGGAGGAAAGAAACGATGAACAAAAAAACCAAGCCACCCACTTTTCAGGTGCTACTAATTGACAACAACGTCAACGCGGACGTCAAGGTTCAGGAAGCCGAACATGTAGATTTCTGCAATGTCAAGGAACATCTAAAAAACGGTGGCTCTGTATTCATCACAAGCAAAAATACACAAAAAATATGTTACAAAAAAAGTAAAGCTCAAATAAACTATAACCGCTCAAGAAAAACAATTGGTTTCCTCTTCCGACAGCAAATGAGAAGTCCATGATGCGTGGCGTGCATCCACCAGGTATCCTTTACCCCCACCTCTCTATTCCAGTTTTCGGGGTGCACGTCACTCCCGATTATTTATTTCTTAAACTCTTAGGGATGTATGCACATCTTGGGTCGGATCCTAAGATGTCGCCTGTGTAGAATAATGCTGCTGATCGGCATCCTCCACAGAGTTCTTTGTATTCGCAGACGCCACATTTGCCTTTGAGGTTCTTTTTATCCTTCACCTTGGCGAAGAAACTGGAGTTTTGCATTTCTTCCCAGATTTCTTTGATGGGTTTGTTTTTTATGTTTGCTATGCGGTATGCATCGTTGTAACTGCAAGGTATGGCGTCTCCGTTTTCTGCGATACTCATGAATTTACCAAAGAAGCATCTGCCCAAAAAAAAGTTATTGTACCATTTGTCGAAGTCAGGCATTCCTTGTTCTTTTGCTATTCTGGCATAAAACGGTATGTAGACGTTAATACCTGGTTTCCCTTTATATTTTTCAGCTAAATCGTAGAGTTTGTTACATACCCATTCGTACTGTTCAGGTGAGAGATCCGCTCTTAGACTATCGCTGTCATTACTGTATGGGATAAATCCATGAAAGACAACCCAGCGTGCATTGTATTTTTTAGCTAACTCTAGCACGTGGACTATGTCTTCTTGATTTGCATTTGTTATTTTGCCTGCATTGGCAAAAGTGTAAACGAGCACATTTAGTAAGCCCTCACTGGTGAAACGTTTTATTGCTGAGACCGCAGCGGCATAAGCTCCCTTCCCTCGGATGACGTCGTTTGTCTTTTCTCCTCCATCAATGCTAACGGAAATTTTTGTTTTATTTCTAACGATGTTTTTGATTATTTTCTTGTTAAGCCGCCTGCCATCAGTTATAATACTCGTGCTTAAACCAAGACTTGTGGCGTAATCAAGCACTTCAAAGAGGTCTTTTCTTAGAAAAGGTTGCCCCCCTGTGACTCCAAAGAAACTTGCGCCAAACTCGCTGACTTGGTCAACAATTTGTTTGGCCCCTTCAGTGTCCAATTCGTCTGCAAAAGCCTCTTTTCCAGCAGAAACACAATGTACACAGTTGCTATCACAAGCAAAGGTGCACCTCCAAGGGATAATAAACAAGGGACCTTTATTCTTCAAAGCCTAATTTTCTCCAGTAGAGTATGACTTATAACAGCACATATTTTGGTATTTAACACTTCACATTCAAATTCCTAAATCCAAAAAATAAAGGGATAGCATAATTCTTAAATTGCTAAACAATTCTTTTTAGAAGGCGAAAATTATGGCAAAAGTTACTGGAAAAGCAAAGCTTTTGGAAAATACGCGTTCAGTTATTGAGAATGGTCGGGGTCACAGTGTAATCTGTGATCTGCCCATATCCTCAGGGGGAAACAACTCTGGACCTACATCGCTGGAGTTGTGTTTAATGTCGTTGGCTGGTTGTGGAGTAAGCATCTTTGCAGATGTGTGTAAAAATAGTAAAATTGACCCTGGAAACATTGAGGTAGAGGTCGAAGCAGAAAAATCCCCCATGTCGCCAACGCTGCTAGGTGTAACTATGAAGGTTAATATCGCTTCAAAGGCGAGGAAACCGCTGATCGAAGCCGCTTGGCGTAGAACTGAAGCTAATTGCCCAGTGCTGTTTGTGTATAAGGAACAGAATCCAGTTAAGGTCGAAGTAAACATAAAAAG
>JAXDAO010000020.1:0-9908 GCA_034679745.1 Bathyarchaeia archaeon | reverse complement strand
CTTCGGTAATTGTTATCATATTTATAGTGTTCTGAAAGCCCTTTAATCCTATTAAAAGCAGAACTATGCCAAGTATCCCCACAATAGGAACAGCTATGAAAACCAGAAGGAGCTATCCTATCCTGCTAAAACTTTGCTATTTTCCAAACTACTCAAACCAAAATACCTCAATTAGACGGCACGGAACCTACCAATAAATAAAGCTGCCTAACATTGAATCCTAAAGGAAGAATCCTCTTGGTAACTAACATAAACTCAAATTACAAAGAACTTTTAGCCAAAAACAAAGACAAAATCATCCTTTCAACCGCCGAAGGCATAATCCACTGGGACATGGAAACCATGATGCCTCCAAAAGCGATACAACAACGTAGCGAGCAGCTATCCCTACTTAGCCGCCTTCATCATAAACTGGGCACTGACCCAGAAATAGGAAAACTAATCAGCACCATCCAAAGTAGTCCACAGTATCAAAACATGGGGGAAATGGAAAAACGCAACATCTACCTCATCAATAAAAGCTACAAAGAACAGATCGCCCTGCCTGAAAAGCTCGTTGGGGAGCTTGCAATGCAAGAAGCTATAACCGTAAATGCATGGAAGAAAGCCAAAGCCAAAAAAGACTTTGGACTTTACAAGGCAGATCTCCAAAAGCTATTTGACCTTAGCAAACAAACCGCAGAAATACTCATGAAAGTTAAAGAAACTAAGACACCCTACGAGGCGTTGATTGATAATTTTGAACCGAAAATGTCATCTGAAAGGATAACTAAAACCTTCAACGATCTCTTGAGAGGCTTGAAACCGTTGATTACTAAAATTGAGGCCTACCAAACCAAACCCTCAACACAACTTACCTCGCGACCCGTCCCCCTAGAGTCACAACGGGTCGTCGCCCAACTCATAACCCAAACGCTTGGCTACGACACAGCCTCAACAATGGCTTGTGGCAGAGTTGATGAAACAGAGCACCCATTCACATCAGGCTGCTATGACGACGTACGCATAACCACACACTACCACCTAAACAATTACACTAGCTCAATTTTCTCAGTGCTACACGAAACTGGGCACGCAATATATGAGCACAATATTAATTCTGAATGGAAATACCAGCCAATCGGTGCCACTTGCTCTTATGGAGTGCACGAATCCCAATCCCGCTTCTATGAAAATATAATTGGACGCTCCAAAGAGTTCTGGAAAGGCTTTCTTCCAAAGGTAAAGATTGCTGCGCCTGTGCTCTCTGAAACGAAGTTAGATGCTTTTGTTCGAGCGATAAACAGGGTAGAACTTTCAAAAATCAGGATTGAAGCTGATGAAGTAACATATAGTATTCATATAATCATACGGTTTGAGATAGAGCGGGACCTTTTCGCGGGCAAAATCAGCATTGATGAGTTGCCTGTTGTCTGGAACCAAAAATACGCAGATTACCTCGGAGTAGAAGTCAAAGACGATTCAGAAGGTGTGATGCAGGATACGCATTGGGCAAGTGGACTCTTTGGATACTTCCCCAGCTACGCGTTAGGCAATATTTACGACGGGCAAATCGTTATTGCAATAACTAAAGCGCTGCCAGACTGGCGTAACCAAGTATCACAGGGAAAACTTGAAAACGTGAACATTTGGCTTAAAGAAAATATCCACAGCATGGGCGACCTATATGATCCTGAAGAACTAATCAAACGCGCAACTGGAAGCAACCTAAACGCAAAAGCATTCATCGCATACTTAAATGAAAAATATAATGCGCTCTATGGATTTTGAGAGGCTTCTGGGGCGGGTTCAGAGATAGACTTCTTTCTAATTTCTTTGTAGATGTAAATTATCAGGTAGGTTGCGATTGAACCAATGAAAAGGTAGACACCGCCATAACCAGCGATCGCGTTGTATGTGTTTGCGCCGTAAAGGAATAGCAGAAAGCCAGCAATAAACGCACCGAGAATTGTCCAGTCAGTCCAAGACATCAAAGAGCCTCGTTGATTATGGAGCATTCAATATTAAGTTTAAAATATAAATATTTACAAAATAAATGCTGTGGATATATCTCGCAGCTTCAGGCTTAGCCCATACAGAGACCCTTAATGCAACCGTCCATGAAGTCAGGCCCTAGAAATTTGTGCAGTAATCGACATGTTAAACGTAGAAGAGGATATCCACTAAACCAAAATCACTCAGAGGTCCCAGACTTCGTAATCCTCCTACATAGCGGAATTTCCCAAGAAGCGGGCAAAGAAGCATTAGAACAGGACACAGACATACTCAACTTGGGTAGATATGTAACCCAAGCTAAATACATCAAACGATCAGAAGGACTTCTTCGAATTAGAATCTGCAATGCGCTAATACGGCGACTTATACAGAGTACCCAAACAATCAGGGAAAGAAAACAGCAGATGAGCAGTTAATCTTTTTCTTTTTTTTTACTGCTTTTTTATCGCAAAGACGTTCAGTATTATGAAGGCGAATAGAAAAGCCACTGCAGAAATCAAGAAAGTTGGAATATAATCCAAACTATTAGCAAAGAAAGGACCGAGAAAAGAACCTATACCGCCGCCCAGCCCTACAAGCCCATCAAATAAGCCGGCCTTACCCTGTGGTATTAGCTCCATCGACAAAGAGATCATCATAATATAATACATACCAAACGCAAAGCCAAGACAAATCAGGATTACTCCCGTCATTATTGTTGGAAAGAGAGCTAACTCAACAATTCCAACTAGACCAAAAATGAGAAGGCTACGAAAGAGAACGAATCGAGGCAGTTGTTTCCTCAAATCCATAGATCGTGCTCGATTACGAATCAAGAAATACCCAGCCATTGCTCCGATGGAATTAAGGATGTATGCAAAATAGACTATGCCTGTCGAAGGCAAACCTAAAAAAGAATACTTACCCAAGACTTCATTTATAAAAACGGGCAATGGTGTGAAGAAGATGGTTGTTGCCAAAGAGAACATAACTATTGCAAAAGCAAACCCAGCAAAATTCTCTTGTTTTAGGCTTCCATTCCAGTTTATTGCATATGCTTGCACACCCCTGTAGGCGAAATCAATTTTTCGTTCAATACCGACTAAACGCCGTTCAAAAATTAGCAAGGGGTCAGCAATTAAAGCGACTGATAGTATGAAGGCAACCAAACTCAAAGCACTACACAAATACAGAGTATAAGTTGCCAAAACAGCAGAACTTAGAGAGGCTGTAAACGAAAATAACCCTAAAGTAAATACTAACCCAATAACTAATCCGCCGATGAAGCCAATTTCAGTTAATCCCTCATAGAATCCATAAGATTTTTCCCAATCATCCCGGCTGTAGTGCTCGGCAATTAGCACATTCTTTGGAGCTTCATGTGAGACATGCAAAACCTGCATTACCACATACAACGCAACAAACACCAATATGTTCTGGGCGAAAGGCAACGCCATAAGAAATAGAATTATAGCTGATGATAAAAAGGATAGAAGAATAAATGCTTTGTAATGGCGGGTCCTGTCACATAGATACCCCCAAAGAAAAGAAGAAGGTATAGATGCAAAAATTGCTATCGAGGTCATTATACCTAAAGCGACAAGGGGACCACCAAGAACACTGGTATCATTGAAAGCGACAAGGTACAGCGGTATGAAGACACTTAACAAACCGAAAGCTACTTCATGGAAGAAGAACCCAAGCCGCCACATAGCCAGAACCGACTTCACAGTCGAATTAAAACGTTTACCCAAAAAATCAGAACTTACTTAATAAAAGGCAGAGGCAACAAAATTTTTCATAAATACTTAATAATTAGATGCTCAACTTCATTACTCCGCTGGAGAGTTAATCAGTAAATGGCAAAGTTTAAGGTCATAGTTTCCGATCCACAAGCCGGAACATCAAAAGTACTAGAGCTGGAAGAAGCACGCGCAGCCCCATTCATAGGAAGAAAAGTGGGCGAAATAATAGACGGCGCAGTAGTAGATTTACCAGCACAAAAAGTGCAAGTCATGGGCGGATCAGACAAGGATGGTGTCCCAATGAGGTCAAACGTTCACGGTGGTGTACGACGAAGCGTCGTCCTAAGCGGAGGAGCAGGCTTCAACCCAACACGAAAGGGGGGGCGCAAACGCAAAACTGTCCGCGGTAACGTCATAACCGATGAAATTGTTCAAATCAACATGAAAATCGTGGAGAGACCAGCCCAAGCGGCGGCACCTGCAACTAAACAAGAGCAGGTAGCGAAATAACACTTACCTGTTATAGGTCATGCTCAATCCTTATAAACTCCCATAATTAATTTCTTTTATTCATCCAGTATTTATCTAAAAGAAGAAGAATACTATGAGTAACGCTACTAAGGCCTTACCTAAACAGCCAGAAGTAAACATCGGTACCATAGGTCATGTTGACCATGGAAAAACCACACTTGTCCAAGCATTAACCGGAACATGGGCATCACGGCACAGTGAAGAACTCAAAAGAGGCATCACCATTAAACTCGGATACGCAGACATGCCCATCTACAAATGCCCAAAATGCCCCGAACAAAAAAACTACACAATCAAACCTCAATGTGAAACCTGCAATTCCAAAGCAGAATTCGTCCGAGCAATAAGTTTTGTTGACGCACCCGGTCACGAAGCCTTAATGGCAACGATGTTATCGGGCGCAGCCATAATGGATGGTGCAATCCTAGTTATTGCAGCTGATGAGCCATGTCCTCAAGCTCAAACACGAGAGCATCTTGCAGCAGCTGAAGTCAGTGGCATAAAAAACATGATTGTTGTCCAAAACAAAATCGACATAGTAGACCAAAAAAGAGCTCTCGAAAGTTACAAAGAAATTAAAGCCTTCGTGAAAGGCACAGTAGCAGAAAACGCTCCAATAATTCCAATCTCCGCGCAACGAGGAATAAACATTGATATCCTCCTCGAGGCCATACAAACAATAATCCCTACACCTAAACGAGATCCAAACCTACCTCCGCTAATGTACATAATTCGCTCCTTTGACACAAACAAACCAGGAACTACTATTGAGGAAATAGATGGCGGAATAATCGGGGGTACCATAGTCCAAGGTAAATTTGCCGTGGCAGAGGAGATCGAAATCCGTCCTGGCATCATGGCGGAACGTGAAGGCAAAACTGTATATGACCCTTTGATTAGCGAAATCGTTAGCTTGCATGCAGGCGAACAAAGCGTTAAAGAAGCAACATGCGGTGGCTTAGTCGGCGTTGGAACACTACTAGACCCATCCTATTCAAAAGCAGACGGCTTAACAGGTAGCATAGCAGGGAAAACAGGTCAGCTACCTCCAACAACAACGGAACTTACAATGGAAACACATGTTTTAGAAAGAGTAGTGGGAACCAAAGAGCTCCAGAAGGTTGAAAAAATAAATCCTGACGAGGCACTTTTGTTGCACATTGGTGCTGCAGTCAACGTCGGTAAGGTCATTAGCATCAAGCAAAATACAATCAAGGTAAAGTTGACTCGACCAATCTGTGCACTGCCTGGATCTAGAGTTGCAATTAGCAGAAAAATAACTGCTCGATGGAGACTAATCGGATACGGATTGGTTAAGTAAGCAAACTAATCTTTTACTAAACCTTTCTTTTGAAGGAAATCATGGGCTTTCTGCAATACATCTTTAGCGTTCTTAAAAGTAAGTTTTTCCATAGCTTGCCGGTAATCCAACCAGATGAAACCTACATGTTCAAATGATAACTCTACCTTTTCAATCTGAGAGTCCATAATAAAGAATACTACTTCTTTATTCACCGTTAGACCTTGGCGCCTGTAGAAATAATTGATTGCCTCTCGGAAATCAGCTATGAATTGGGCATTGGTTATACCAGTTTCCTCTTGCAACTCCCGAGTAACAGTTTGCTTTTCTGCCTCATTAGGTTCAACGTTTCCTTTAACGAAATCCCAGTGCCCCGCAGCATAGTTTAGAAGCAAATATCTTGTTTTTTCCTGATTATTTATATACACAACGGCGCCACATGATTTTTCGCGAAGCACTAATATTTCACCTAATCAAGCTCCAATTCATTATTTCTTAATATGTAAAGTAATAGTTACAACACAGGGGAAAAACCTTTATTCCAACAAAACACACTTAATCTCTATGGAGCCAAAAGATGTGACGGCTCAAACGAAAACAAAGGACACCCTTAAAGTTATTTTTGATTCTAACGCCTTCTTTGTTCCTTTATTGTTCAAGATAGACATATTTGAGGAATTAAGGCGGCTAATAAATCGTAATGTAGAGTTTGTTCTACTCTCTGTGGTTAAGCATGAATTGGAGGTCTTAGCGAATGGAGATGAACCAAAGGTGCGCAGACAGGCGAATTTTGCGTTGCGTCTAACAGAGAAATGCAGACTCATCCCAGTTGAGGCCCGTGCCGAGGAAACTGATGACGTTATTTTACGAGTCTCCAAAAGCTGGGGCGCTCCAGTGTTTACGAATGATAGAGTTCTAAAGAAGAGGCTAAGAGATATAAGTGTGCCAGTGATTTATCTGAGACAAAAATCACGTCTAGACGTTGACGGGTTGATATCGTAGATGTTTAAACTGATTACTCTTCAAGATACTATTCGCATCCCGCCCGAAACATTCGGAAACCCATTGGAAAAAGTGGGTCGTGAGCAAGTCAAACAGAAGTATGAGGGCATAGTGGATGAAGAATTAGGCTACGTCATAGCAGTTACTGGAATCGAAGTTAGCCCAATCGGGAAAATCATTCCAGGCGACGGCGCAACCTACCACAAAGTGAACTTTTCACTCTTAGCATTCTATCCAATTATACAGGAAGTCGTAGAAGGTGACGTAGTTGAAATCGCTGACTTCGGTGCATTCGTTCGCATCGGTCCAGTTGATGCATTACTCCACGTTTCACAACTCATGGATGACTACATCAGCTATGACGAGAAACAAGGGGTCCTACTAGGCAAAGAATCCAAACGCAAACTGTCCTCAAGTGACCAAGTCCGCGTACGTATCACAGCAGTATCATTGGGCAGAGCAGGCAGTTCAGGCAAAATAGGTGTGACTGCAAGGCAACCATTCCTCGGTAAACTTGAATGGCTCAAAGAAGAGCAGGGTAAAGGAGCGGACAAGAAGCTAGAAGCCCCTGCAAAGGACGTATAGGAGAAGTGTGGTATGAGCGAGAAAGCATGTACTAACTGTCATTTTATTACAAAAGAAAATGTTTGTTCAAAATGCAAATCAACCAATTTTAGCGAAGACTTTAGCGGTTTAGTTGTCGTGTTTGACCCTGACAACTCTGCAATCGCTAAAGCCATGAGCGCTAAAGAGAAAGGGCGATACGCACTAAAAGTCCGCTAATAACTTCTGTTTCACGGTAGCTTCTTAACCTTCCTGCGCTTTCTACTTTGTAAGGTTCACAACTGATGAAGGTAGAATATACTCTAACGCCGAGGTTACGTGTATTTCTTAAAGACCCCTTTGGAACCTTAATAGAAGGTCCACCTCAAGAGACAATAAGCAAACTCGGGGAAAGGATACGGAAAGAAAAACCGCCCATAATAGCATCTGTCGGAGATATTGTCTCTCAAAACCTTCATGAACGAAACATTCACCCCCAACTAACTGTAATAGATTACGTCTCTCTTCGAGATCAAGTCTTACCAAAACAGCCTATAGTAGAAAATACAGTCTATGTAAAGAACCCACAGGGAACTATAACAGAGGAAGCCATAAACGCAATCAAAAAAGCCCTTAAAACAAACGTCCATACTCATGTCATCGTGGACGGAGAGGAGGACCTGCTTACATTGATTGCTATCTTGTATGCCCCCAAAGACTCGTTTATCATCTACGGCCAACCTTACTGCGGTATTGTAGTCGTTAAAGCATCTACCGAGAAGAAACAACAGGTAAAAGATTTCCTAAAAGAGATGAAAGCTTCGAAAAGCTAAATAAGAAGATAATTGTATGAACTTACGCCTTAAGTGAACATTAATGCAAATCAAAATTGAATCAACCAAGGATAATGCCCTTCTGAAAAGGACAGAAGTCGGTTTCACAATAGTTCAAGGTCCAAAAGAGAAGACTCCACAGAGGCTGGAAGTAAAGAAAGCCGTTGCCGCAGAAATGAAGATAGGCGACGAGGTAGTCTTCATCAAACATATGCGTACAAAAACCGGAACCAATATTACTCAGGGCTTTGCCAACATTTATCAATCTGTTGCTCAAGCGAAATTAGTCGAACCAGAATATATACGTAAACGCAACAGTCCACCAGAAAAACCTAAAGAAGAGGCGAACGCATAATGCCCGCAACAAAACCAGCAGAAGCTTCAGTTGACGCAGCAGCACCAGTAAAAAAAGCAGAAAAAGGCAAAAAACCAAAGAAACATAAAGAAGAAAAAGGCGTAAAGGCAATGTACAAAGTTGAAGGCGAAAAATTATCACGTGCCCGACCAACCTGTGAACGTTGCGGACCAGGATACTTCATGGCAGACCACCACAGCAGGTACACTTGCGGTCACTGTGGGTTTACACGCTACAAACAGAAATAAACAGTTTTAAATCCACCAACCGCAATTATTCTTTTCTGATCTATAATGCTTAGAGTAAACGTAGTTGTATCCAGCATCACAGCAGAACGTTTCTGGGACATACGCAAACCAATCCCACCCATCCAAATAAACACAAACATCAACGTTGTGGGCATGGAAAAGAAACAGGATGAATCCCTTGAGGTCCCCTTCGTTTTATCTATTGTTTATAATCCTTCTATCGCTCAGATGAGCATCAAAGGCAACGCCTTTGTCATAGGTGATAGAGAAGAAATCGACAAAGTTCTCAAAGACTACGAACAAAAGAAACCCCCAGCGCAAATAATCATTCAATCAATATCAAACGTGGTCTTCATTGAATCAGTCCTAATATCTCGAACACTAAATATTCCACCGCCTATTCCGCTCCCACAAATTCCTGAAGCTGGAGCAAAGTCCCCAAACGCGAAGCTTGAGGGCAGAGACTACAGTCGCTGAATTCGGCATTAACGATTTAATACATTTTTCTTTGGGATTGGAATAGTTAAAAAAATTTAAAAACTGACAAGTGTGCTATCCATTAGGGTAGATTGTTAAAGAGCCAAGATGCTACATATGAAAAAGAGCATCAACAAAACAAACAAGAAAGGAAAAAAGAAAAAATGATCTTATTTTAGTGGCACATACATCGAAGAACGTGATGCACCGATACCTGGAGTACCATGTCTAACAGGCTTGTTAGTTATAGCGAACTCGCCAAGGTAGTGACCTATCATTTCAGGCTTTATGTCGATAGCAACGAATTCTTTGCCGTTATGAACACTAATTTTTGCACCAACCATTTCTGGCAGTACAATGAGGTCGCGAACGTGAGTTTTGATACCGCTGTCTTTACCGCCTTTCTGTGATTCTTTGGCTGTGCGTAGTTTCTCGAGCAGTATACGTTGGTCAGCTGTGAGTCCACGTTGTAAGCTTCTGCGTTGTCGTGATGGGAGCAAATTAATGAATTCGTCCATAGACATACCTGTTAAGCTTTCGAGGTTGTGTCCACGGTAGCTAAATTCTTTTGGCATTTTTTCATACACCTATGTTTTATTTTCGTTATCCTCTTATTGCTCGTTTCTTCTTTTGACCTGGACCACGTGCAGCGATCAAACCGACTTTCTGTCCTGGAGGAGCGCCGTGTGAAGTTGTTGTTGTTCTGCGTGCGCTACGTTTGCTGCTACCGTATGGGTGGACAGCAGGGACCATTTTGCGACCACTAGTCCTAGGATACTTGTGACCTTTGGCTTTCATCCAATGGAACATCTCACCTGCTTTAAGGAAAGGTTTCTCGATACGACCAGAGGCTGAAATAACGCCAACAGTTGCCAAGCAGTAATCGTCAACATAGCGAGT
>JAXDAO010000019.1:0-4688 GCA_034679745.1 Bathyarchaeia archaeon | reverse complement strand
TTTACTACCGGAGGCTAAGAAGCTCAGCTCTTTTTTATGTATGTTTAGATTTTTTTAAATTAAAAAAAAAAAACCATCATACACGACCCTACACAAGCTGACATGATAATTTTCTTTGCATGCGGATTAACGGCACAGACAGAAAAAGATTCACTGTTGGTAATAAAAAAACTAAAAGCTATAATTAAGCCCGACGCTAGGCTCCTAGTATGGGGCTGTTTGCACAAAATAAATCCTCGATCACTTGCCGCAGTTTATGAAGGTCCCGTGATAGGACCAGCAGATGCAAGCTATTTCGAAGGACTTTTGGAAAAAACGACAATTCTCTTCGATGAAATAAGCGCGAATAGCCTTGCATTAAGGGAGACATCTGGACTGTGCGATCGCAGCTACACCGATTTGCTAACTAGAGTGCTTATGCTACCCAAAAAAGGAACCGCTAAATTACGCTTTCAGTTGGGCGGAAACTACGAGAAAACACCCTATTTCATTCGCGCAGCAACCGGTTGTACCGGAGAGTGTGTGTACTGCAGCGAAAGAGCTGCATGGGGAAGAATCAGAAGCAGGTCGATCGATAAGGTTGTCTCTGAGTTTGAATGGGGCTTGAAGAAAGGCTACAAGCTGTTCTTTTTGGTGGCTGCTGATCTTGGCGCATATGGTATCGATAAGGGTTTTAGGCTTCCAGACCTTTTTAGAAAAATGATAAAGACCAACGATGAGAGGGACTATCAACTTATTCTTAATCAAATTAATCCTTTTCATCTGAAGGAACTATTTCACGACTTGGAAGAACCTTTTTCCTCGGGAAAAATCCAATTGCTATGCTCTCCAGTTCAATCTGGAAGCAACAGAATTCTAAAATTAATGCATAGACCTTACACAGCCGAAGAATGGAGAGACTGCATGCTTAGAATGAACAGGCAGTTTCCAAGTATTCGCCTTAAAACCCATTTCATGGTTGGTTTCCCCACCGAAACCGCTGAAGATTTTGAAGCAACTTTGAAACTTCTCGACTATCCACTCTTTCTTGACAGCATGGGTATCTTCAAATTTTCGGTAAGACCCACAGTTTACGCTGCACGCATGTCTGGACAGATTTCTGAAGAAATCAAGGAAGCAAGGCGCAAGAAATTACTGAGGAAATACGCATACATGTTTGCATTGAATCTCTTACTTGGGCGCTTTAGGCACCAAATGTTGTCTAAACCCTGATTCGATTCGATTTTATTTTTTTTATTTTTCTCCGCCTTAAAAGGCATGGTTCGTTAAACATTTATCAAAAAGACTGATCACAAGACAATAGGGTAATTATACCTGTACATTGTATTTTTCTCCATGTAAACAAGCAGTCATTTTATAACCGTTATTTAAAAGAGGAAATCACTATGAGTTTGGTGGGTCTTGCCGAAATTCGAGAAAATTCAGGAAATTCAATGAAGCAGGCTATTCTGGAATCGCTGGATTTAATTGGTTACTCTTTCGAGAGAAACATAAAAAGAGTTGTGATTAAGCCTAATCTGTGTTATTATTGGGATTATTCTACGGGTCAGACTACTGACCCCCAGTTTGTAGCGGCGTTAATCGATTTGCTTCGCGAAAAAATCTCCAAAGATGTCAATATCGTCATAGTTGAATCTGACGCTTCAGCAATGAAGTGCAAGTACGCCTTCAAAATGCTCAATTACGAAAAATTGTCCAGTGAATATGATGTTAAGTTGGTTAATCTTTCTGAAGAGGAGACTCGTACACGCGAAGTGACTGCTGGAACACAAAAATTCCAAATAGCCGTTCCCCGCATAATCGAAGAGGCAGATCTGAAAATCAACATACCCAAAATAAAGTATACTATGGAAGAAATTAAGGTAACTTGCGCTTTAAAGAACATTTTTGGTTGCAATCCGTATCCAAAAAAATTCACATATCACCCAAAACTGGGAGAGGTAATAGTTGCGATTAACAAAGCCATGCCGTTTGACCTTTGCATAATAGACGGCAACATTGTCTCAGGAATTCAACCTCAGAGGCTAGGCTTAGTAATGGCAAGCAAAGACGCCGTCGCGATAGATGCTGCCGCCGCAAAAATAGCGGGAGTAAACCCCAAGAAGATGAGGTACCTCCAACTTGCCGCCAAAGAAGGATTGGGAAACACAAATTTTGTTGAGAAAGGCATGCCGCTTGCCCACTTCAAAGAACTTTATCCCAAGAAGAGATTAAAAAAGAAGCTGATGGGAAAAGCCTACGGCGTGGTTATCAAGATGAAACTCGGCAAAAGACTAGGATTAGCGTAGACATCAGAGGAATTTGAATATGGAAAAAGTAAAATTAGGCATAATCGGTCTCGGATACATCGGCAAAACACACTTAAAGCACTGCCTAAAGCTTCCCAATGTAGACCTGGTGGCAGTTTCTGACCTGTCAAAAAAGGCTCTCAAAGACGCCGAGGCAGCTGGCGTCGCAAAAACGTTCACCGACTACGAGCAGCTTCTCAAAGAACCCGATATTGACGCAGTAGTGGTAGCGTTACCTACTCATCTTCATCTGCAATGTGCATTGCAGGCTGCTGAAGCGCACAAGCACATTTTCATGGAAAAACCCATTGCCGTAAACCTGAAAGAAGCAAAAGAAATTGTTGCCGCCGCAAACAAAAACTCCGTCAAATTAATGGTCGGCTATCCTCTCCGGTTCAACGAAAAGTTCCGAGAACTAAAAGCAAAAAAAGAAAAGGGACTTCTAGGCGACATTGAAGTCGCATACGCCACCTACATCAGTTCCGGTCCATTCTTTCACAGAGCTGACGGGCACTCTCCTGTGCCTGTACCTGAATGGTGGTGGAACAAAGAACTAACAGGCGGCGGCGCGCTGGTTGACTTAGGCAGCCACATCATCAACCTAATGCGTTGGTTCTTCGGCGAAGTCACAGACATAAAAAGCCAACTTAACTACAGATTTAACCTCGACTTCGAAGACAGCGCCATATGCCTAACAAAATTCGATTCAGGAACAAAAGCAGTCATAACCGTCGGCTGGTTCCTACAAGGCTACGTGCTGAGAACCGAATTCTTCGGAACCGTAGGCCATGCGCTTGCAGAACACCGCCCAGGAAACATTCTGCTAACCGCAGCTCAAATGCTGACAACAGGCAAGTCAAAGTTCCATCAAGCCCACCTTGACGAAATACAATATTTCGTTGATTGCCTACAAACCGATTCAACGCCTTCACCTTCAGGAGAAGACGGGCTTAAAGACTTGGAAGCAATTGAAAAAGCATACAAAAACCAAATACGCTTAAACTGAATGTACTCAAGCTTTTCAAGCAACAAACCCCAGTGAACAAAAGACCTGCTATGCAAAAAGTTGCAGACAACTGGCAAGCCAATACCGAAAAACACGCGAAACCAAAATGCAACAACACAAACAGAAAGCTGATCAATGCCTTCCCTTTTTTGGTTGCCACTGTGAGACACCACTGTTTCTGCTAATCACAGATCGTAAGAACAATGTGTGTGAAAAAGTTTAAATCATAAGTTTGACATTTTCATTACTAGTGGTTAGAATGAAACTGAGAAGAAAAATCGGGCAGAAAGGTCAAATCGTGATTCCCAAGCTTGTCAGAGAGTCAGCGGGCATCAGGCCTGGTGACGATGTCGTGATGGAAGTAAGAGATGAAGAAATCGTAATCAAAGCGGGAACAGACCCTGAAGAATTCGTTGAAAGTTTCTGCTCCACAACTGGTAAAAAACTGACCAAGAAAATTGACTTGGAAAAGCTGCTAGAGCAAGAGGCTGAAGAAGAATTTGCTCTACATTGACTCAAACGTGTTCATCCACCCCGTAATCTACAACCCTAAAACAGTAAGCGAAGCAAAAAACTCTAAAGATTTCCTGTTAAAGATCGCTTTAGGAAAAATTGAAGCGTGCACAGCAACAGTAACATGGGATGAAGTCGCTTGGGTGACCAGAAAAATTTTCGGCGTCGATTTTTCTATCGAGCACAGTAAAAAGTTTCTGAGTTTTCCAAATCTACGACTTTTAGGAGTAAAAAAGACCACAGTTTTTAGAGCACAGGAACTTGTGGAAAAATACAAAATAAAACCCCGCGACGCCATTCACGCTGCCGTTGCCCTAGAAAACAAAATAGCTACCATCGTAAGCTATGACAAAGACTTTGGCGCGATAACCGAAATAAAAAGAATTGAACCATAACACATCCTGAACCGTAAAAACTTAAATTGCAACAAGGATAATCGCCAAAAAACTGAAAGACCCCTCCTGTTTTCCCCAACACTTGTAAGCCCTAGCTTTCACGCAGGTGCAAGACTCACTTCCAGAACGTAACCCGCAAGATCTGGATTATCTCCTCGCAACAAATCCAACGTCAACTTTGGAACCACAATGCGCCCATCTCCACCCATTCTCGCGTAAAAGAACTGCCACCCAGTCCACAAGTCTACGGCAGTCACACCAACCTTCAAAACTTGCTCCGTCTCCATTTTAAACCTCCACCGGATTAACTTGGGAACTTGCACGCGACTGCCTTTCTGCAACCTCGTCTTGAACGTAACCGCTTCCGTAAGAGGCATGTAACCAACTCCTTTCCACGACGTCCCATGACTTCTGGAGACACTATAAGACGCAACCTGAAAGCATTTTAAGCTTTGCCTCAAAAAAACAACCAAAAACATATTGTCC
>JAXDAO010000018.1:0-5216 GCA_034679745.1 Bathyarchaeia archaeon | reverse complement strand
TGTCTCACCCAGTTTGGCATGCAGTATAACGCCTGCTCCCTTCTCTTTAGGGGCTCCAGCAATGCGCGCAATGCGCACAAGATCATCAGTACTTAACCACAATACCTTGCCAGCCTTTTCAGAGCGAACTGCAGCGTGTTTGGGTCCAACTGGCAGATCTTCAGGTTTAACTTTGGAGTCTCCGCCTTGCGCCTCGATTATTTCACGCATTTTCTTAAGCGCTTTTCCTGAATCAATAATTTTTTCCGCCTTGCCTCTTGGATTTTCAACCCCAACCATTTCAAAAAGCATACTAGAAAGGCTAATTGCCTTTTCTCGCAAGTCAGGTGGACCACCACCCATTAGAGTAGTTAGAGCTTCTTTGGCTTCCAATGCAGGACCCATACTGCAACCCAACGGTTGATCACCAAATGTTAGGGCGCATTGAATGGTTAAGCCTAAACGTTTCCCTATATCTACAAAGTCGGAAGCCAAAGTGTAGGCTTCTTGACGTGTTTTGATTTTTGCACCGGTACCCGTTGGTATGTCGATAGCTACATGGGTTGCACCGATGGCTTTCTTTTTACTTAGAATCGAAGGCAGCAACATAGGGTCTATGCCCAATGGATACTCAACTTGGATAAAGAGGTCATCTGCCGGTGCTAGTTCCAATGAACCTCCCCAAACGAGGCATCCGTTGGTTTTTTCGACAACACATTTGATTTCATTTATCGACAAGTTAACTGGACAGAGCGTTTCTACTCGATCCGCGGTGCCTGCAGGTGACGTTATCGCGCGAGAAGATGTCTTGGGAATCGTAAATCCAGCTGCAGCCACTATGGGTACAACTAGCATAGAGGTTTTGTCTCCAGGTATGCCGCCCACGCTGTGCTTGTCCAAAATTGGGCTTCGACCAAAGTTCAGCGATTTACCTGTTGTAATCATCGCTATGGAGAGTGCTTCGGTTTCGGCTGTGCTTAAACCGTGGATACTTAAGGCAGTTAGAAATGCCGCGATTTCGGTCGAGCTTAAGTGACGTTCAACCACGTCCTTGACTATTGCGACTATGTCTTTTTCTCGTAGGCGTTCGCCACGTAGTTTTGCGCGTATGTTGAATAGGGATTCTGGAAGGGGCGCCAGTTGCACTTGAGTGATTTCATCGCCCTTTAGGTTAAGGGCGGCTTCAGTTTCCTCAAAAACTCCAATTCGATTATCAGGGAAATTCTCAGCTATATTAGCGATGGCAATCAGAGCCCGATTGCCAACAGTTATTTTTATTCTGTCAGAACTGTGAACGCCCAGCGAATTAGCGGTTTGCTGGCTGACCACGGCTATTCGGTTTCCGCCTGTGGTGATGTTCAAAAGTTCAACTATTAGCTCCATCTTCACTCAGTAGTTATTGATTAGTTGGTATAGTTAAAGATTTTAAGGGAAAAAACGCTAGTTTAGCTAGAGGAGTTTATTTGAGATATCTTGACTTTGTAGATTTAGCTTACAAGCCTAAAGAAACCGATTTACTCTGCAGCTTTTACGTCGATCCTGAAGGTATAACATTAAAAGAAGCCGCCGGAGGAGTAGCCGCAGAAAGCTCCGTAGGCACTTGGACAGAGCTTACCACTGAGCAGCCTTACGTGAAAAAGCTAGCAGCCCACGTCTACAACATAAATGGTAATACAATCAAAATCGCCTATCCAATAGAACTCTTTGAACCCAGCAACATGCCCAATATACTCAGCAGTATCGCGGGGAACGTGTTTGGGCTAAAGGCATTAAAAAACCTGCGCTTGCTCGACATTGAGATACCAAAACAACTCCTCAGCAGTTTTAAAGGGCCAGCGTTTGGTATAGTTGGGATCCGTAAACTCGTTAAGGTGCCAAAGCGGCCACTTGTTGGCACGATTATAAAACCTAAACTGGGTTTAAAGACAAAGGACCATGCCAAAGTCGCTTATGAAGCTTGGCTAGGCGGTTGTGACGTTGTTAAAGATGATGAGAACTTGAGTAGCCAAAAATTCAACCTCTTTGAGGATCGCCTGACACAGACGCTAGAAGGCAGAGACAAAGCCCAAGAAGAAACTGGTGAGCGAAAAGTATACATGATTAACATCACCGCAGAAACTAACACCATGCTGAAACGAGCACAAAGTGTGGTGGACCAAGGAGGCGAATACGTTATGGTTGACATATTAACTTGCGGCTGGTCTGCCCTTCAAACATTGAGAAACCAAAACTTCAAGCTTGTACTTCATGCGCACCGCGCTGGTCATGCGGCTTTTACTAAGAATAATTTACATGGTATTGCTATGCGACCTATAGCTAAGGTGGCTAGAATTATTGGTGTAGACCAGCTTCATGTTGGTACGGTTGTTGGCAAAATGTCTGAGACTAAAGGTGAAGTGCTAGAAAACATTGATGCATGCAAAAGTGAGTTGGGTGATTTAAGACCTGTTTTGCCTGTTGCATCTGGAGGTTTATATCCAGCTCTTGTGCCTGCTTTGCTTCAAACTTTCGGAAATGACGTCGTACTCCAAGCAGGTGGAGGCATACATGGGCACCCAGAAGGCACAATAGCTGGTGCCAAAGCCATGCGCCAAGCAGTTGATGCCACACTTGGAAACAAAACGCTTGATGAATATTCGAGGACTCATAAAGAACTGGCACTTGCGTTAAAACAATGGCAAATCTAAAATCAACATCCCATTTTTTAGGGGTTAAATAAACGAGTTCACTTGGCTACTTAGAGAATAAAAAAGAAAAAGGGAAATAGTTTTGTTTTGCAGTTTTTTTTATGGTCGTTTTCTAAGTACCAGAATGGTCAAGAGACCAACAACAATTATGGCTACTAATAAGCCGACAATTGCTGGTACAAAGTATAGATCAGCTGCTGAGTCTGGTTTAGCTGTAGGTTCTGCAGTAGCTGCTGGTGCTGGGTCGACAACGAAAGCACTTTGTGCAAACGAGGCATAATATGCGTCAGATCCTGCGAAGGTCACAAAGACTGAGTATTTACCTGGAATATCAGGCATCCATGCGAAACTAAAGACTCCGCTTGCATCACTTGTGGTTGTGCCGATGTTTCTGTAGTTGCCGTTAGCATCGAGGACATCGATCGTGACTGGGACACCGCTTGCGTTGGTTGGGCGTTCAAATTGCTTCCAGACGTAGAGCATCCATTGGCTTTGGCTATCATCTGAGACTGCGGCTACTCCGTTGGGGAACCGCAGGGCTATTTCTGCACTCTTTGTACCTGGTGAAATGTCCATTACTGTACCTTCGATTAGAACACTGCTACCTTCTACTGAGACCTTTGGTGATGCTGCGATTGTCATTGAGCTCGGTCCTTTTCCGATTGCATAAACTCTTTGATCGTAGGTGTCCATTGTAGCGATGATGCTGTCAGCGATAACACCGTTACCGCCCCAACGAGTGTTACGGAACATACCGTTAACTCTCCAGATTTCAGAGCCGTCAGACGCATTGATGCATATCTGTGGTGCACCTCTTGGGAGTGGGTTTTCAGCTGAGTGCTCGGTTGTACCGATGTAGATTTTACCGTCGGCAATAAGAGTAATCCAGCCCCACCAATTGTTGCCAGTAACTGGCTCGCCGTATGGATCTGCTAAATTGTATGTCCATGCAGAATCGCCTGTGGCTAGGTCATAGGCATAGAGGATACCTCCAAGTCCTACTGAGTAGAGTTTGCCATAGGCAAAATACCAAGTGTGTTCTGCATTGCCCCAGCCGTATAGGTTTCCGTAGTGTTCAGAGTCAGTTGTCCATAGATAAGATCCATCGACAACGCTGAAGCCATAATGGGTTCTAAGTTCTTTTGACCAGACTGCGATGACACCGTTGCCATAAGTATTGTCTTTGACGTAGTCTGTTGCGCCTGTGTAGTGTAGAGTGTTAGAGCCTGTAACCCATTCGGAGGGGGGAGACCACGTTTTGTCGAATAGTAGAGTTGTTGATGTCGATGATCTTGTTAAGCCTGCGATGTTTATTGCCCAAACTCTAACCATTGATTGGTTGAAGAATAATGAGACATATCTGTCACCATTGTAGATTTTCGCTATTGAGGCCATGAATGACGTGCTTTGTTGTAATCCTGCGGGGATAGAGACGTTCCAAGAGTAGCAGTTCGGGACTGATGCGTCAAATGTTCTACCCATGACGTTGCTTGCCCAACTACCAAGCGACGGCGAATTTGGATCTAGTATTTCTGATAGACCGGCTTGTGTTGAGTTCCAGAGGAGAAGTCGGTTCGTCGCGAGATTTATTTGATAGATCAAGATTTCGCCGCTTGGGCCATAGACTTGTGTGC
Source organism: Bathyarchaeia archaeon (assembly GCA_034679745.1). Taxonomy (GTDB): domain Archaea; phylum Thermoproteota; class Bathyarchaeia; order Bathyarchaeales; family Bathycorpusculaceae; genus Bathycorpusculum. The sequence continues at coordinate 916 of JAXDAO010000018.1, read as the reverse complement.
CTGAGGGGACATTTTCGAAAGTGAAGCATTCTGCGAAATCAAATGGGTCGTAGGCAGTCCATGTTGTTTTTGGAATGAAGAATGGTGGTTCATATGTGGTCGATGTTGTCCAGAGATAGCTATAGACAGCGTCTACGTTGTAGCTGTTCCAGTACAATACTTGCCCGAAAGCTAGATAGGTGTCCTCTTTCTGCCAAAGGGTTTCTCCTGTATGGAGATCAACTGCTTTGACGTCGCAGTCACCAAGGGAGCCGTAGAAGCCTGGTGCAGGTCCTGTGTTGTAGTAGAGTACTCCGTTCATTATAACGGTGTTAGTGAATTTGCCTTCATATGCGTCACCTGAGTTCATTGATGCAGGAACTGGATCTGGTCCAAGTATACCGCCGGCCATACCTCCAGTGGTTATGTCTTGAGCCCATAGTACGTGTGGAGTTTCTGGGGCGTTGTCATTAAAGAGCGCTATCGAGTTTTCTGGTCTTGCAACCCAGTTCCCAGATATTGAGAACCATTCTCTGAGTTGTGGGTCGATTGGACGACTCCAGTATTCAGATGGAAGAGCATGACCAGGGTACATTGGCGAGGGTTCACTTGTTACAACTAGTGTGCAGGATGCACTGCTTGCAAGCAAAATTGTTCCCTTAGGAATCGTTATACCTCTTTCGGAATCAATTGTATCTACTGGCATTTCCTGTTGTGGGAAAATGCTAGTTATTGTATAGTTGCCAACTGTATCGGGTACGTATTGAGTGAAAGTTGAACCTGTTGAGTCAGTCCTGAATGGGCCGAGTGTTGTATTTGTGCCATCTGGTTTTGTGACAACAAGAGAGAGCCCGGTAAATCCGTCCTGAGCAGCATTTACTGCTTGTGTGATACCGGTATTGAGTAGGGTGGTTTCACCAAGACCTATTCTTTCGGG
>JAXDAO010000017.1:0-3740 GCA_034679745.1 Bathyarchaeia archaeon | reverse complement strand
ATTCTCTTTACACATGTCTCAATATATCAGCTACCAATTTAAAAGTTTAGGTTTACTTTTTAGACACTGCTTAGTATATGGTAAATAAAAAGGGGAATTGTGGGTGACATCTCCACTGGGCAGTGGGTTCGAATCCCACTCCTGTACGCTTAATTAAACTATAAGTTAAACGAAAACCTGAACAAACATTAATTAACTGACTTAAGGATTTAGCAATGAAAAAAGATGTCAATTGACCTCCTAACTGGACTGTTCATCGTAATCGCCATAGGTTTTTTAGTACTTTTTTTTATATTACCCCGATACGGTCCACACTACACGTCTAGATTGACTTGCCCGAGATGTAGAAAAAGTTTTAACTTCCACTGGATCCCCGGTGCAACCTTAACCTCGCTGATTAGGCGTAACTACCGGGACCTAAAATGTCCCTATTGCCACATCAAATCAACCTATGACATAATGGCAACTAGAACTAGAAAAGCTAAAGTGTCTAAAAAAACTGAAAAATCTTAGTGATTTCTTTCAGAGAACTTTATTATGCACATCAGCAATCACACATTTAGCTAAAGTTGTTGGTGAATCTCAGATGAAGGTATTGTTAAACGATGGTTTAGAAAGAGAAGGCTTAAGCATCTTCCAACAAGCAGGCATTGAAATAGACAATAAAAAAAGAGACCCTGCCCAGTTGGTTGCGGAGATTGGTCAGTTTGATGCTTTAGTTGTTAGAAGCGCGACGAAAGTAACTCGAGAAGTTATCGAGGCAGGCGCTAAAGGAAAACTCAAAATCATCGGACGCGCAGGTGTAGGTTTTGATAATATTGATGCAGCGGCAGCTTCAGAGAATGGTGTAGTTGTAAAAATCGCGCCGTTTGGCAGCACAAACGCTGTTGCAGAATTAACCATATGTTTGATGCTTGCGGTTTCACGTAACATACCCCAAGCGCATCACTCACTCAAAAATTGTGTGTGGATCAAAAAGAAGCTTGAAGGCAGAGAACTCTACGGCAAAACTTTGGGCTTAATTGGCTGTGGGAGAATTGGCCAGAAAGTTGCGCACATCGCCGATCACGGCTTTAATATGGATGTCATAGGCTTTGACATTAGACCATGCCCTGAAAGCGGCATCAAGTTCCTTGCCACCAAAGAGGAGGTTCTCCAAAAAGCCGACTACATAAGCGTCCATACTGGCGGCAAAGAAATAATCATCGGCGCCAAAGAACTCGCTATCATGAAACCAACCGCCTACATAATTAACACTAGTAGAGGCAACAACATCGATCAGCAAGCCCTCTATACTGCCCTTAAAGATCGCAAATTAGCCGGCTACGCCACTGACGTCTACAAAGAGGAACCAAAAGCTGAAAACGCTCCCTTTGACGACAAACTAAAGGAACTCGACAACGTTGTGATGAGTAGCCACCTAGGTGCATCCACTGTAGAAGCACAACGCGAAACCAGCACCGAAATGGCCCGTGTGTTATCCAGCTACTTGTTGGGGGGCGACTTTACTAATGCAATTAATGCAGGCGAATCCATTGAAGTTGAAGAAAAAGAAATCTTTACGCTATTCATCCATCACAAAGATGTCCCAGGTGTATTTGCAAACATCGATAAAGTCTTAGCTGACAACAACATCAACATACGCGCAAACTATTCACGGCAAATCAACACTGGCTATGCCATTTCAGTCTACGTTCTTCACCAGATGGTCAATCAGAAAATCATTGACAAACTTAAAGCAGTACCAAACATCTGTAGCGTAAAATTCTAGCTTGCTTTTTTCAAGCAGGCATATTAACAACTTTTTCTTATTTTTGTATCTATGCGATTAGGGGTACTATTTTCAGGTGGCAAAGACTCAACATTAGCTTTACACTTAGCAGCAGAGAAAGATGCGATAGTGTGCCTAATCACGTTAGTCTCCAAGAATAAAGAAAGTTATATGTTCCACACTCCAAACATCGACGTTACGGGACTCCAAGCGGAGGCGTTGAGACTACCGCTAGTATCAGTGATTACTGAGGGCAAAAAAGAAGAGGAACTCGCCGATTTGGAGAAAGCCATTCTTGAAGCTAAGAGTAAATTTGGAATTGAAGGCATCGTTACAGGCGCAGTGGAGTCTGTTTATCAGTCAACACGGATTCAACGCATTTGTGATAAATTAGAGCTTCAGTGTTATAATCCGCTTTGGAAGCTTGACCAAAAAGCGCTACTGGAGATGCTTATCCAGAAAAATTTTAAGGTGATTATTAGCGGAATTTTCGCTTATCCACTGGACGAAGCATGGCTAGGTAAACAAATTGACAAAAAAATCATAGCACAGTTAGTTGAACTTCAAGCCAAGTACGGAATCAGCCCTTCTGGTGAGGGAGGAGAGATAGAGACTACTGTCCTAGATGCACCCATGTTTAAACAAAAACTTGAGGTAACCGATGCCGCGGTTGATGCTAGGGGTAATTCTGGAGTCTACATTATCAAGCAGGTTCGCTTAGTTGCTAAGTGAATTTTGAAGCAGGATCTATGTAAAAAAGTTAAAAGGATCTTCTCTTTACCTATTCTTAGGAGGATTTTGTTTTGGTCAAGTTACCCTTGGAAAAACTAAGAAACGTCTGTGATGCTAATTGTATTCAATGTGAATCCACCAAGGACTTGGTGCCGCTTAGCGAAATTATTGGGCAAGAAAGGGCAGTGAGAGCTCTAAAATTCGGCTTAGGCATCAAAGACCACGGTTTTAACATGTATGTCGCAGGGTATCCGGGAACAGGCAGGAAGACCGCTGTGAAGAGTTTTGTGGAAGCACAAGCTAGAGTGCAACCTGTTCCAGCTGATTGGTGTTATGTTAACAACTTTTCTAACCAGTATGAGCCTAAAGCTATCCAGTTTCCAGCGGGAAAAGGAAAAGAATTCCGAGAGGACATGAAGAGTTACATAGAGAATGTTAAGAGTGCACTACCGAAAGCGTTTGAGAGTGAAGATTACGTTGCACGTAGAGAAGCAACATTGCAGGGATTAGAAAAAGAACGCAAAAAATTAATCGATGGATTAAACGCAAAAGCGCTAAGCGAAGGTTTTGTGATTCGGTCAACGCCTATTGGACTGTTACTTGTACCCGTTCTAGATGGCAAGCCACTTAGCGAAGAAGAAATTCTGGCTTTACCTCAGAATATGAAAGACAAGTTTGCAGAAAAGAGGGAAAAACTTGAAAAAGATTTCACCGCCACGATGCGGCAACTCATAGATATGGAACGTCAGATACATGAAGCCCTAAAGAAACTGAACCAGGAAGTGGCACTCTATGCCATTGGGAGCCAGGTACAGAGACTTCTAGAGAAGTATCAAGCAAACTTTGAGGTAGAAAGTTACCTCAAAGAGGTAGAGAATGATATTTTAGACAATTTAGTGCAGTTCACTCGTAGAAGCAGCGGTGAGCAACAACTTCCATTTCAAATGCCTTGGATACGAGAGGACCCCTTTAAGAAATATCAGGTAAACGTTGTTATTGATAACTCCGAAACGCAGGGTGCGCCCGTTGTCACTGAAAACAACCCGAATTATCATAATTTGCTGGGAAGAACAGAAAAGGAGGCACAGTTCGGGGCTTTAACAACTGACTTTAGCATGATACGCGGAGGAGCGATACACAAAGCCAATGGTGGATACCTGATTGTACCCATCGAAGATTTATTACGAAACCCATTGTCTTATGACGGCTTGAAGCGAGACCTTCGAGATAACAGTAT
>JAXDAO010000016.1:0-7098 GCA_034679745.1 Bathyarchaeia archaeon | reverse complement strand
AAGCAGGAATTATGCAAGAACCACCAAGAAGCATCAAAGAAAGGATGTTTACCCGCGGAGTCTTTTTGCGCTCACTCTACATAGGTCTACTCATAGGCGGGGGCGCAATGTTTGCATGCGTGAGCACTTGGATTGCGGGCGGCTGGCAGTTTGGTATGCCCCTATCGCAAAATGATCCAGTTTACATTAAAGGCGTAACCATGACGTTTGCTGGTATTGTGTTAGGTCAAGTTGGTAACGTTATCGCCTGCAGAACAAACAAACAGTCTAGTTTCAAAATAAGCCTAGCAAGAAATAAATGGATAATAATGGGCATAGCTGCACAGATTTTGATATTATCTTTGCTGGTTTATGCTCCACCAATGCAGGGATTGTTTGGAACAACTGGCTTAGCAATAACCGATTGGTTATATCTGCTTTTGATAACATTAGCAGTGATTTCCGTTGAAGAGGTAAGAAAATTCTTTGTCAGAACATTGGGCAAGAAAAGAGGACCTAAACAAACACGACCACAGCTAAACGCGTCATTTATTGCTCTTACTAATCTCGAACCAAAAATTGTTAGGGACACGGCACTAAGCAAAATCTGTACCTGATCTTTTTTCGATTTTCCCTCTTTATTCGTCAGGAAGGCTTTTTTTGCCAACCGATATATATTAAATCAAGTTAAAGTAGGGCAGTAAGAGGTTCTCCATAGTATAAAATCCGTTTTTCTTGTCAACAAGCATTTTGGCAGCAAACAAAGCACCAGCCCCAAATGCCTCCCTGCTTATCGATTCATGAATTAAGCGCACCGTCTGAAAAGGAAAACCGAAAATAATCTCGTGCTTTCCGACGATACCTCCTGCCCTAACTGACTTTATACTTTCTTGTTCTAAAGACAATGCCTCAGTAATTTTTACAGCGGTTCCTGAAACCCCTCTTTTATCTTTAAAATGTTCCTCAATAATCTCAACATCCGTATAAGGGGCGATAGTCTTGAGGATTTTCGCCGCTAACATCAAGAAATTAATTCCTACAGTTATGTTAGGGGACCAAAGTACTCTTGTGTCGCCTGACAGTTTTTTTAGGAACTGAATTGTTTCTGGGGGATATGTCGATATAACCGTTACAATAGTTATACCATTTTTTGCTGCGTCCTCGCCATATGATAAAATGGCTTCAAGGCGAAATGGATATGTTTGAAAGGATATTGGTTCCGATTGATGATTCAGAGAATTCTAATCGAGCCATAAAAGATGCGGTAAAAATAGCCAAGTTAACAAATGCCACTGTTACACTTATTCACGTTTACCCTGCAGGAAAAACGATTCTGACATCAGATAGACAACACTTCTATGAACTGCAGAAGGAAGAGTGCAAGAAAAAATTGGAAAAGGGAAAATCGATAGCTAAAGCTGAAGGTTTAGACGCTGAGACAATGATGCTTGGAGGAGATCCAGTTGAGCAGATAATCAATGTAGCTAAAGAGGGCAAGTTTGATTTGATTGTTATCGGTGCGAGAGGAGTAGGCAAAATAACAGCGCTTGTTTTAGGTAGCGTAAGTCAAGGTGTTGTAAATAATGCGCCGTGCTCAGTACTAGTTACGAAATAGTACCTGTAATATTCTCGTGTGATGATATAGTTGTTCTAAATGCTTTCACCTAGAAGTCAGCGAATCAGAAAACTATGCATCCTACGACCAGAAACTCAAAAACAAATACGGGGATAACTGGCTAGGAAAAGGCAAATGCACTGGACTTGAGTTTAAACGTTGGCTATCTCTATGTGGCAACATCACAGAAATTTCGTGACGCTAACCTAAAATTAGGGTCAAGCACTCAGTTAACGCATAACTATCCTGAAAATTCTAACATAAGTCCAATAAATCTGAGAATAAAGGTTTACTGGGGCTATGGACGCATTTCTAGCTAATAAGCGAAAGTTTCGTTTTTACTCCAGAACAAGTAAATCTTAGTTTGCAGAAGTACGCTGATGCATTTGATTAGACGAGTTAATTTTTGTAGATCTACGTTTTGTAGTGCTTTTTTGTAGTCTTGTGTGTTTGGTCGTCTTTTGCGTTTGAAAGTCCCAAGGGCTTCTCTTAAAGTGGGATGAGCGTTGTAAACGAATGTATCTCGCAGCAACCAAATTTGAGGATAGGCTGCTGTAGTCATTACCTTGAGAGAGACTCCAACAACGCCTTATGCTTACTCAACTCTTTTTCCATTTCAGACACTTTGAAGCAGCCCTCTTGGCTTTCTCTTAATGTCTCCAAACCCAACAACGCAACCATCCGATCAGTGACATCAATCATACGGGAAAGATAAAGTGGTTTTTGGGCGTCACCGGCAGTTTGGAAATGAAGGCTTGCTTGTCGATACAGAAAGTCGTAACGGTTAATCACCATAAGTCTAGCCTTATCTAAATCAAAAAGTTGAGTCAGCACGGGTTGCCAGGTGTCGCGGGTTTCAGCGTCGTAGTAGATGTTTCTCTCAGAGGTTTGGTATTCTTCGCTTAAGGCTTTCACTATCTCGCAAAGAGAAAAGCCTCTAGCTTCGAGCTTTAAGAAATCCAGGCGTCTTTTGACCACATCGTTCAGATGAAAGCCTCCAAAATTGAAATGCGGATTTCATTTTCATTGTAGCTGCCTGTGCGCTTGAGCATGTCGCCTTCAAGTTTTATGTCTCGCTTACGCAGGTCAGATAAGAAGTAATATGGCTGCTCAATGGTTGGCACATTGTATTTTCTGCAGATTTTAAAGTAGGCCTCTACTATTTCAAATATGTCGCTGTCAGCTAGGACTTGCCTAAAGGCTTTTACATCTGGGGCATGAGTCCAGTTATAAGTTAGGGTCCAATAGAGCCGTAAACAAATTTTTTCGTACTCAGAAGCGCCACGTTGCAGGACGTCTAATTTGTCACATATCGTCTTCATTTCGCATAAAGCTTTGAGGTAAACTCTGCTTTGTGGAGCCTCTTTTGCCTTTGGAATGTCAATCTGATAGGGTTCTGCTTGAACTTCCTCCCAAGGCTGGCCTTTCATTCTTGCTTGCTCTTGTGACTGCGGATACTTCTCCAATAAGTATTTGCGAGTTTTCAAGTAGGTTATCATGATTTCCCATTCTGAACCAGACATTAACGACAAGTCATTGCCATCGGGATCTAAGCACTCAGAAAATGACTGCTTAATCGTAAAATTATCGGGGTCTATACCCTCTTTCTTAAGCTTCTTAAGAATTTGAGGTGAAAACGAGGCACTTAGTTTTTGTTCATTTTGACAATGCTCAAGTACTTTATCCTTAAAATCTTCAAACATTATTACACTCGCCGCCTTCAACTCTCTCGTTTGGGTTTGGTTTCAACTTCCTAGCCGCTTTCACGTGGGCTCTTTGCTTACGTTTCGCTAACCGCCAATATTCACGCAACTCAGCTGAATGCTTGAATGGTTTCACTGTGTCCATGACAAAAGGTTTTACAAGTTAGCTTATGAATTGCATCTAAAAAATTATAAAAAAAGTTATAGCTTCATCAAAAATTTGTCTTCATCGAGGGATTCAACTCTGTATCTTTCGATCAAAATAAATTAAGGGGAAACGTAAAATTTTTAAGAGAATACACTACTTAATTGGTAGTGAAATAAGGTCGTGAAGAAATGACGTTAACTTTTAATAAAGAACAAGAGCGCCTCGTTTCCAAAGGTGGTAATTCGTCAGTACTCTACCTGCCCAAAGAATACTTCTCTCCAGGCGAAAAGGTAAACTCTCAATTAGAAATAGACTCTGACGGAAACCTCAAAATGGTCTTGACAAAAAGACTTTTCAATTTTACCTGCGACAGTATTAAGGACCTTATTGGAAGTAATTTTATTGCTCAATATGATAATAAGGTAGCTGGCAATAGGATTTTTAGCGCAACTCAAGGAGATTTGAGTGTAAGCTGTACCAAGTCAACAAGAGATTTGGAACCGACATATCTGACTGTTTCGAAGCATTTTGAGATACAATCTCTCAAAGGGTATACAAAGATGATAGACTGCGTAAAGAGATTAGCAAAGAAGGGTTTTGATTCCTATATAGAGCCAGAAGGCGATTTGGAAGCAGTCAATATCTACAAGAACCCTCAAAGATACAAACTTAAAGATGAAAATGAAGCAGTTGAGGCTTTGATAAGTACAGGAAAGAAAATTGAATTTTCAGTTGTAGCCAGATTCAATAGTAAAAAGGACAATGAAGACCAAATAAAAAAAGCATTAAACGATTTGGAAGCCTAAAGGCTAAGCGTTTCTTTGATCTCCCTGAGAAATTCGGGCATCTTGCTTAATGATTCTCATTCCAACCTTAAAATTTGAGCAGATACTTGTCGGCGGCTAGTGCCTGCACTAAACTCCAACCGTTATCAAGCTTTCGCATTAACTCTGTTTCTCCTTTAGCTACTGTGTACTTTTTCTGTTGAGGTGCAGGCTTAATATGTTCCTTAACAGGTTTAGAAGATGGTTTGAATTCCTCTTCCTTCTGATTTTGCACCAGTTCATCATCGTCAACTTTTAAGCGTCTAAACTCCATGATTGCATCCTCTGGGTCTTTAGCCTTCTGCAAGGCTTCTTCTAGCTTTTTAAGTTGATCTACTCCGTAACCGTTGAGTTTTGCGAAGTCCAATAGCATTTGACTTCTAATCTTCTTCTCATCCAGTACATGAGAACTTTCGTGTAAAAATTCAAGGTCTACAAACGCCAGTCTATACTTGGACCGTAGCTGTTCAATCAATGGCTTAGAATACGGTGCTTCTTCACCACTAACCTTTCGACCTTTAATTTTCTTAATCCAGTTATTGGGGCATCCAGCGTTCTCTAATGCTGTTTGAACTATTCTTCGACCATCATGGAAAGTAAAATCAACACTTGCTCTATGTTCAAGCATAGTTGCTTTCTTCGCAATAATGCGGTAACTTATTGGTTCACTAATATTGCGTTTGATTGACAGAAAAACGTAGTCATCACTTTTCCATTTGTGATTAAATGTTTTCTCCATCCATTGTCTATATTCGATTAGCACATTTCTTGCTTCAGTTGTTATGAAAGTTTCTTGTCTTACTCCACGATACTTTCCTTTACCATGACCTTTAATCATATCCGGTGGTAGAGAGATATGTGGACATTCTTGTGTTTGCCAATTTTCTTCGAAGTGGGAGAACCTTAGCTTTGAGAGTGATTCTAAGGCTATTGCCGAAGTTGTACCTATCATAACGAGTGCTTGGTCTCTGGGGTTTCTACATGCCTTGAATACTGCTAACCGAGTCTCTTTAGAAGGTACACTCCGGCTTTCATTCTGTATGTATGGCATTGACCGACCTGCTTGAGCTTGCAGTTGCCGGTAATTTGTTCTAAAGAATCCTCTGAGACATTGCGCAATATGCCACTTTCTTTTTTCTGGAAAGATAACTTTGGCATTGGCTAAACGATCTAAGAGCTTCTCGGCCTCTAAGCTATTGTAATCTTTTTTCAGGTCTAATAACTGATCAGGATTCAACCCAGACCAAGTACAGAAATGATAAAGTGAAATGGCTGCACTGCCCTGCCTACTGTGAAGAGTGTTAAGGTAATTCATAACGCATTGATAATTTTTAGCCCAGCCATCTATTACGGTTAATTCGGTAAAACCATACTTTAAATTCTTCTGCTTATCTTCTATACTACTCATGGACTTTCCACTCTCAAACAATTACTCATATTGTTTCACCTATATTAATGACACTATTTGTATAGCTTCACCCAAAACATTAAACATAACCCGGTTAGGCAAAGAGCTGGGCTATCGGCACATAGAATCACACTTCGCGTATGTACATCAGACGTTGACGCGGGAGATCGCAGTGTTCGAAAAGGTGACAGTATGAGTATTCGTGTAGTGTTCTTGGGAACAAGCGGCAGTGTACCAACGCTTAAGCGCAGCTTGCCATCAGTAGTTGTTCAGTGCCCTAAAGATCAGTGGATGTTTGACTGCGGAGAAAACGTGCAGCACCAGATGATTGCTGCAAAGGTTAGTTTTCATCGTAAAATGAAGATTTTCATTACACATTTGCATGGTGACCACGTGTTGGGTTTGCCGGGGCTTCTGCAGACGATGGCACTTATGGAACGCAAAGAACCAGTCCAAATTTTTGGCCCTGTTGGATTGAAGGCTTTTTTGATTTGCACTAAAGAAACACTCAACTTTGGCTTAAACTACCCCGTCGAAATTAACGAAATAAAAAGTGAAGGCATAATCTACGACCAAGAGGAATACCAAATAATAGCAAACAGGTCAAATCACGCCGTAGAAAGTTATGCTTTTGCTTTTGTGGAGAAGCCCCGACCTGGCAAGTTTTACCCTGAAAAAGCAATGGCATTAGGTATCCCTGCAGGCGAAATGTGGTCGCAGTTGCAGAGAGGAAAAGAAGTTGTAGCTACAAACGGCAAAACTGTTAGGCCAAGCGATGTTATGGGTCCACAGCGTGCAGGGAGAAAAATTGTATACACTGGGGATACCAAACCGTTTGAGGCATTCGCGAAATTCGCAAAAGGCGCTGACTTGGTAATTCATGATTGCACTTTTGATGATTCACTATCTGAAAAGGCAGGAGTAGATGGGCACTCGACGCCAAGTCAAGCTGCGTCCCAGGCTAAAGCTGCTGGAGCCAAACGGCTAGTTCTCTCTCACATTAGTGCACGCTACGCTGATGCTAGTTTGCTTTTACAGCAGGCAAAAAAAGTCTTCCCAAACAGTATCCTAGCTGAAGACTACATGGAACTAGAACTGCCGTTAAGCGAATAACTGTTTTAGTTTCGCTATACTCTCAGGTACGCCACGCATGGATTCAACTATTACACTTTTATCGTACCCAATTTTTTCTAATGTCTCAGATAGCCAATTGTAGTCAATGGTTCCGTCGTTTACGCCATTATGTTGGTCGTCACTACCGTCGTTGTTGCTGGCGTGAATGTGCACGATTTTATCGGCAAGTTGGTTAAAGAAAGGTTCGATTTGTCCTTCCAAGTTAGCGTGACCAAGATCCATTGTTATGCCAATCGGCAGATTAGTTTCTTTATAGAATCGGTGGAACTCTTGGGGTGTACTCATTA
>JAXDAO010000015.1:0-2752 GCA_034679745.1 Bathyarchaeia archaeon | reverse complement strand
GCGCGAAGGTCATTTAATTCTTTTATGCGTAGGCCATGGATTTCTGATACCACGAAGTCAAAGTAATCCATCTTTTTGGGTCGATTTTTTTGAGTTAAATAGATGCTACTGTAGAATTGACCTAAGGCGTCTAGGAGAATATTGTGTTTTTCAATGTTCATTCCTAAGCTTTTATACATTTCAACATATTTCTCAGACATTCTTGTCACTGCCAACGGGAGAATTAAAAACAAGAGAGTTTATTAAAATTTTTGATCAGTAATATAAGAAAAATGAATACAAGATCACTGTTTCTTTACTAACAGCTTAAACTCAGAGCCAGACTTTGCCGCTTCAACCACTTCATGACCATTATTCTTGACCCAACGCTGAATGTTATCAAACTCCAACTCACCCTCACCCACAACCTCCAACAATTGCCCCGACGTCAACCCCTCAAGTTTACGCTTGGTTAATGCCACCGGCATAGGACACATCTTGCCCTTGACATCCAACTTTTCATAATCCATATGCATTCACTAAAACACTATTACTTTATCACTATTAACAGTCCACTCAACCAGATCATGGATAGTTGCTAATTTGACACCATCGATCAAGTCAGCTTGTGTTAAACCTCGCGCGTCAGCACAGACACCACAACCTTTGACTTCAACTCCACCGTTGACAAGGTCTTCTAGCATCTGACCATAGTTGGATAACCCCTGCGCAGGCTTTTGCCCTTTCTTAGCGAGATAGACGCCGTTTTCGAAAAGCCAAACTCTAACTTTATGCCCTTCTAAATCAGCAGTCCAAGCAAATCTGAGAGCAGATAGAGCGCGTTCTTTGGCGTATGGAGCTTCATAAATTATCAGAGTGAAGGTAACCATTTTCGCTCAAACCTAAATTTTTGATAATGACTATTAGAAAAACGAATATAAAGGCATTGGCTAAAAAAAGAAAACAAATAACATATAAACAGTCAAAGAAAGCATACATTATAGGAAAACAAGCCATGGAAACCATACGATTCGATTACCTAAACACATTTCTCACCGTAGCAAGAACACACAGTTTCTCAGTCGCAGCCAAAGAACTCAAAACAAGCCAAGGAACAGTAAGCCACCACATCGCAGCGCTAGAAGAATACTTTGATGCAGAACTCTTCAAACGCACAACCAACGGCGTAGAAGTCACCGACGCAGGAGCCACCCTAAAAGAAGCCGCCCAAAAAATACTCCAAGAAGCAAACGACACAAAAGCCAAAATCTCCACAACCAAACAGACACTCTCAGGTACAATAATTATTTCTGGAAGTAATATCCCTGAAGAACACATCATCCCAAGTTTGATCTCTGAATATCAAAAAACCTATCCTGCAGTTAAATTCAAGATTAAAGCCCAAGATAGCCTAATGAGCCTATCAAGCTTACAGACCAACAGCGCAGATTTCGCAGCTGTAGGCACAACAAAAGGCTTCGAGGAAAAATTCGATTTCATCCAAATAGGCGAAGACCAACTAGTACTAATCACTTCCTGCAACCATAAGTTAGCTAACCAAAAAACAGTAAAACTATCCGATGTCATAAAAAACCAATTCATTATCCGAGAAGAAACCTCTGGCACAAGAATAGAAATCGAGAAACTAATAGAAAACAACAAAATTCCCCTTTCAAGCCTACAAGTCACCCTTGAGCTGGGAAGCACAGCATCGATAGTGACTGCCGTCTCCGAGGGCAGAGGGGTAAGCATAATTTCTTCACTAGCCGCTGCTAAAGCTCAAGCAGCAGGTCTAGTCAAAGTTGTTGAAATCACAGAAGCAAAAAACAAAAGAAAACTCTACATGGCAAGACCCAAAAAAGCGATGCTTAAACCATCTGAAGCTTTCTGGGAATTTTGCAAGAGCTACAAATTCGAGAGCAAAGCTATACAATGCACAACAGCATAACTGAGAATGCAAAAAAGTTCATGCGCGGAGAATCATCAGAAAATTCAACAATTCTATTCGCTGCAGCTTTGGTCATTATTCTAACAAACAATTACACTATATTTGATCTGACACTAAAAAGAAGCAAGGAAGGTTAGAGGTCATCTTCTTCTATTTTGACCCAAATTTTTCCCGCCTCGACTTTAAAAGGGTACATAGTCAGAACATATGATTGCGAATTCTCATACTCGCCTGTTTCCAAGTTGAAACGCCAATCGTGACAGGGGCAAATAACAACGCTACCGTCAAGAGTTCCGCCTGAGAATTTACAGCCCATGTGCGGACAGCTATCGTCAATTGCATAGATTTTGCCGGCTTGCCGAATTAATAGGACGGGTTTACCTTCTACTCGTACAAGCTTCATTTTACCTTCTTGGAGTTCTTTTTCGTCTATTATGGAAACAAAACCTTCATCCATATCATTTCACCAGCAAGTTTTTGAAGCTATTTTCGGTTGTAGAGTATTTAAGAGTTCTATCAAATCAAGCTGGGAATTATTTATTAGAATACAAAGCCTTTGAATCAGGGCGGAGCGTGTGGCTTAACGGTTTTAGTCGTCGCTGCAGTGGGAGCAAGCGGTTCAGGAAAAACAACTACCTTAGAATACTTAATTTTACGCTTCACAGATGAAGGCTACAGCGTCGGCACCATAAAACACATCCATCACAAAGGATTCTCTATCGATAAAGAAGGCACCAACACTTGGCGCTACGCTCAAGCAGGCTCCAAAGTGGTTGTCGCAATCTCACCTCAAGAAATCGATATCATCAAAAAAACTCAACGTGA
>JAXDAO010000014.1:0-2530 GCA_034679745.1 Bathyarchaeia archaeon | reverse complement strand
CATATGGATTCTTTATTGATATATCTTTGCAAACACTACTCTTTAGTTGAGCTGTGTTTATTGTGATCTAATAAAGCCTTTTTGTCAAGGTTTCTTGACTAACTGTTTCAATGGTAAGTTTGCTAACTGAATAAAAAAAATTTATATCTCTAAAAAAGAGGGTGATCTATTGTGCTTTAGTCTAGTTGGTATGCTTCTTCCCCGTGTTCGCTTAAGTCTAAGCCTGCGTCTTCTGCTTTCTCGCTCACTCTCAGTGGCGAGAATATGTTGACGACCTTTAGTAGTGCATATGAGCCGAAGAAGGCAAACGGCACTACAACAGCAAGTGCTTCTAATTGCGCCACGAACTGTCCGACGTTCCCGAAGATTAAGCCATTGATTCCGCCGATTGATGCAGATGCGAATATGCCTGTAGCTATTGAACCCCATAGTCCTCCAACTCCGTGGCATGCGAATACGTCTAGTGAGTCATCGATTCTTGATCTGCCTGCTCTCCAGTTTGCAACTAAGTTTGAGATTACTCCTGCGGCTAAGCCGATTATCATTGATGCGGGGACGGTAACGAATCCTGCTGCGGGTGTGATCGCGACTAGTCCAACGACTGCTCCGATTGCTATTCCTGACGCTGAAGGTTTTCCTTTCAATACCCAATCTGTTAGCATCCAGCTTACTGCTGCGCCTGCGGCTGCGAGGTTAGTGGTAACTAAAGCTGAGGCTGCGAGCTCGTTTGCTGCTAATGAGCTCCCAGCGTTGAAGCCAAACCATCCGAACCAAAGTAATGCTGCACCTAGCAATACGTAGGGGATGTTGGTTGGTTTGAATGTTGGTGGTGTTGCATCTAGTTTTGCCATGTGTGCTTTCCATGGAATTGAGCTGCTCTCTGGAACTGGGCAAGTCCCGCTCTTTCTTCTCCCTACTACCAACGCTGCAGCCAATGCAGATATTCCTGCAGCGACGTGTACTACTATCCCTCCTGCAAAGTCGATGGCGCCTAATC
Organism: Bathyarchaeia archaeon; assembly: GCA_034679745.1. GTDB lineage: Archaea > Thermoproteota > Bathyarchaeia > Bathyarchaeales > Bathycorpusculaceae > Bathycorpusculum. The sequence continues at coordinate 1,533 of JAXDAO010000014.1, read as the reverse complement.
CTTTAAGCCAGCCAGCTGGGTTCCATACCCAGTGTGCAATTGGTACATAAATAACTGTAGACCAGAGTACCATGAAGATGAGTAGCGACTTGAAACGGATACGTTCTGCACATGCACCGATGATTAGAGCAGGGGTGATTGCTGCGAATTTGAGTTGGAAGGCGAAGAATAGGAGTTCAGGTATTGCGGGTGCAAGTGTAGAGTTAACGTCGCTTATTCCAAGACCCCCCATGGCTATCAAGTTGGGGCTGAAACCTATTATCCCGCCTATAGATTGTCCGAACACTAGGCTGTAGCCCCAGAATGCCCAGACGAGGCTTATGACTGCGAAGATTATGAAGCATTGCACAATTGTTGAAACTAGGTTTTTCTTGCGTACTAAGCCTCCGTAGAAGAATCCTAATGCGGGGGTCATTAACATGACTAGGGCGGTTGCAACTATTATCCAAGCTATATCTCCAGATGCCATATCTTTTCCTCTTTACATTTGTTTACTTATTTATTTGATGACTGTACATTTATAGTATACTATTATTAAAACTTAGCCATTTGAAATATTAATTTACTCATAATTTGACGCATATTCATTTCTGGTAAGGTTTGTGCGACATTTATTGAGTTATTAATCGAAAATAATTAATTAAACTGAAAGAATGACTAGAAAAAGGGTGCTGCTGAAAAAAATCAAAACAACATTTCTCGCCTCATTTTGCACAATTTACATAAATATTTAAAAAATATGAAATAATTCCAAACAATAGGAAATTTTTTAAAAAAGTAGTTTAAAAGAAGAGGTGAGTATAGAAATAAAACAGCTCAAAAGAGAAAATAAGTTTCCGCTATAATTTTCACAAAAGCCTTATAATCACAAAAAGGCTTCTTTGCGCTGAAAAGGAGAGATAAGATGAAGTTTGGCTCATTTACCTTCCAACATCACAAGCCCCAAGGATTTGACTTCCATGTTTTCCGTGTTAAACCAGAGACCGGCGTCAGACTAAAGCCTGTACCTGACATGTACAGCAACATCGCCGTTTTCGCTGACACACTTACCGGGCAAAATCACCCAGATTGGATTTCCCAATCACCGCTGGGTCCAGCCAAGTTTGGAAATAACAACTTTAACATTTACTGGAGCGTTTTGTGCCCTACGCAGCCTGATTATCGCGAGGAACAGCTAAAATACATCGCAGAAGTAGACAGGCAATCGCCGGGAGTTTGGCTAAATAGCCAATACTTCGCCGACCACAGTCATTGTACCTGTGCACGTTGCCAAGAAATCTATAAAAAAAGTGGTTTGAACTGGGTTGAATGGAGACGAAAAGTTGTCACTGATTTCGTTGCTGATGTGCGAGAAGTTGTTAAGAAAGACTTGGTTCTGAGCATTCAGCCTGATCCAGTGAGTTCGCTTGAGCGTTATGGAGTAGACTTTGATGACTACGCAAAGTACACTGATGTCTTCAACGTCGTTATGTTTAGCAAGAATTATGCTACGCCCTGGTATTGGGAAATGCTTGCACGTGGATTTAAGAAACT
>JAXDAO010000013.1:0-2686 GCA_034679745.1 Bathyarchaeia archaeon | reverse complement strand
GAGCAGGGGTATGATTCCTGAGATAGAAATTCGCTATGAGGACTTTTGCGCTGAAGCCATTGATGCAGCAGCGCGTCATATTATTTTGGATTTGCTATAAAAAATAGCGACTCCAGCAAAAGTAAAGAAAGTAGATTATTCTGAAGTTACTGCTAAATTCAAGAAGTTACTAACTGATTATCCTTCTCTTACTTATTTTAGCGGCGATTCTGGTGTGACTTGATTTCTTTTGGTAACTTTTGCTGTGTTAATGTAGTTGCATAATTTTCAAGCCTTCGCTAAGAGAAGGTGTTAGAGCGAATTGGTGCTAAACGGGGCTTCATCAGCGACTGAAGCTATGACTTGTGCTGCGAACTCTTCTTGTTCTTCCTCTCCAGTTACTGCAATCCAAAGTGCCCCTTCGGCACCGCATACGCCGCCTGCGGCAATCAACTCCACCTTAGCTGCAGTGAGAGCTGTCAAGGCTTCGAGTTCAGTGAACACTTCGCCTTGGACAGGTAGTAGCCGGTATCCACCTGTGCCTGGTGTGTTTATCCTTTCAGCTAATTCATATAGGTCCGAGTTTATGCGCTTCTCCAATCCAACTGGAATGATGAGCTTTACTCGTCGTCCTGCTATGGCTGGTAGTGCTAATCCTATTGTTCCTGCTTTGGGGTGACCTATCAAGATAGCTGCGCGTTTGTGGGTTAGATCTAGAGCGTTTGCTCCTTTTAAGATCACGTCGCCTTCTTTTAGGTCGTCAACTACGTCTGCAATTGTTTTTCCATTCTTCAAGATGCCTTTGGTTATGATGGCGTCTCCGGGGAATTTGCTTTCGTCAGCTAGTCTTCCTTCTTTTGTGACAGGTGCGTTTGGTGGCATGGTTATGCCGCGGAAGAAATGTTTTCTTGAAAAGTTGCCCGTTATGTTGTGGATTTTTAGGATTTCTTCTGTTACGTAGCCGTTGGTTGTTCCTGCGATGATGACGATTGTTCCGTTTTTTATTGCTTTGCGTATTGCTGGGTGGTTTGCGATGGTTTTTGCGATTAAACGTTTACCCATGGCGGGTGTGATTAGGAACTGTTTCATTTTTGGTTCTCCTGGCTGATAATTGATTGTTTTGGTTGTACTTAATAATTTAGTGTTGATGCTTTAGGATGGGTTTGCGTTCTTGTTATTGTTGTGTTTAGTCGTTCTAATTCTTAGTCAGAATGTGAGTAGAATGTTGTTATCAAGATAAAATTAATACAAAAAATAAAAAAGAAATTATTGAACTATTGAAAGATGCTCAAGCTTACGCTTAGTATCTTCGTGGTGGTCTTCTTTTAGCGTAGCACTCTCGGCAATAAACTGGTCTTGTGCCGTCTGGCTTGAAAGGAACATCACATTCTTTTCCACAGTCAGCGCAAGTTGCCTTGTGCATCTCTCTGTTACCGTATGACATTTTTGCTATTTCAACTCCTACTATATTCGTGTGCAAACGTGCTCTGCACAGTATTGAGATAGACAAGGTCGAGACTTATAAATTGAGTGCTTTTTTATTCTTAATTTATGGTCTTTAGAGGTTAATCTTAGCCCATTTTGCTTGGTACGTTTGCAGGGGGTAGATGAATAGTCAACCTAATATAGGTAAAACACCCATATAGATGACAATTTACATATGTAAATGTGGGAACAGGTACATTAGCGGCATGGGCTTAGCTTCTCGTATGTATATTAGAATGAGTGTGTGAAGTTAATTTGAGACAGAAAAAATCGACATTGGGCGAGCATCTCGCTCTCCTTTCAGTAAAGTACAATGTTTACCCAAACGAAGTTTTCCAGGCCATGGTTTTAGCGAGAAGAAACGAGAAATCTACATGTGGGAACCTTGCGGTTGAGTACCGTGGTAAGATGAAGAATGAAACGATTTTTTTGATAACAAAGAACAGTGATGTTGTTGCGCAGTTCCGTGTAGAGGAACAGTTTTTGATGAGAAAGGACAATCCCTTTGAGACTTGGATGAGCACAGATAAGATTAAGAAGAAATTAGCTAAACAAAACACGGAGTCCATCTACACGCATGTTCATGATTTACGTGCAGGCATGAAGCGTGTGAATTTAAAAGCTGATGTTATAGAGATTCCAAAGCCGGCGCAGGTACATACTCAATTCGGCAATACCGTCTTGGTGGTTAACGCCTTGATAGGCGATGATACTGGGAAAATTAAGTTGTGCTTATGGGAAGGGCAAATTGGTCAAATTAATGTTGAAGACAGTATTGAGGTTAGAAATGGGCAGGTTTGTGTTTTTAGAGGCGAAAAGCAACTTCGTTTAGGTAAGAATGGGTCGTTATCCGTGCTAAAGAGTGCCCGAGAAGTTAAACCACTGGCGACTGTTCGTTAGTATACTGCCAAATCTGCAGATTTGTTTAGTGAAGATTCTTGACTAAGTTCTGTCAGGATCCTATCTTAATGGATTACTAGATGTCTGCCTATTAGAACAGGAATGGTTTAAATTGGCATATTAAACTAAGCTCGGATTAATGATCAGTATTCGGGGATTTTGTTGAGTCGGGTTTTTATAGAACCCTGAAGTAATGAGCTAAAGAAAAGAGAGTGAAATTGCTCAGTTGACCCTTATCGTAGACGATGCAGGCAGCGGCGATTTGCTTTTCGGCGTTGTAGTCGGCGCATACCATGAAGAAACAGCCCAATTCAAATACGAT
>JAXDAO010000012.1:0-9038 GCA_034679745.1 Bathyarchaeia archaeon | reverse complement strand
CAGCATACTGCTATGGTTTTAGGCGACATAGGCGAAGTAGCTCAAATACTAAAAATAAAAGGTGCCGCAGGACTAGATGCTGTTGGTTTCCAAGTTTTTCGGCCAGTGCAGCTCATGTTAGCGCAGACAGCTCAATCCGTCCAAGATGCATTAGCCGAGCACTGCGGAGGGTCAGCTTTCGAATACAAGTACGATGGGGCACGTGTGCAAATTCACAAGAAAGATGGTGAAGTCTGTATTTTCAGTCGCAGATTAACCGATATAACCGAAAGCCTGCCGGACGTAGTTGAAGCGGTGAAACAGAACATTTCTGCTCAATCAGTCATCGTGGAGGGCGAAGTGATTTCTCTTGACGGTGCAGGCTACCCGATTGCGTTTCAGCATTTGATGCGACGTTTCAAACGAACACAAAACATTGATAATGTAGCTGAGAAAATTCCACTTACCCTCTACCTCTTTGACATTCTATATCTAAACGGGAACAGCCTACTCTCAAAAACTTACCTCAAGCGCAGACAAATCCTGGGTCAAACCGTAGGTAATATTGCCCTAAGCCAGCAGTTAATCACCGACCAATCAGAGTACGCACAAGCGTTTCTGCAAGAAGCTCTATCTGCTGGGCACGAGGGGTTGATGGCAAAGAAACTCGACAGTACCTACACACCTGGACGCAGGGGGAAACGCTGGCTAAAAATCAAAACCGTCCTTGAACCCTTAGACCTCGTTATCACCGCTGCTGAATATGGTTATGGTCGGCGAAAAGATTGGCTATCAGATTACTACCTAGCGGCAAGAGATCCCCAAACGGGCGAGTTTCTAAACATCGGCAAGACCTTCAAAGGCTTAACAGACGCCGAAATTACTCAAGTCACCGAGCGCCTAAAGGAGTCCGCAGTAAGTCAAGATGGTCACCGGGTAAACGTTATACCCAAAATCGTAGTCGAAGTCGCCTACAACGAAATCCAACAAAGCCCTAAATACAAAAGTCAAATGGCGCTCAGGTTCGCCAGAATTACACGCATAAGAGATGACAAGTCACCCGAGGAAGCTAGCACTATTGAGCAGGTCAGGGAAATATATGATAGGCAGTTTCGTAATAAAGGCAAGTACAACGCTCAATAACTAGGATTGGTTATGGATGGATGAACCAAGCAAGGCAGATTTCGCTAAAACGTTCTACAATCGACAGGTGCTGCTAAAAGAACTCGGATTAGCTGGGCAGGAAAAACTTTCCAAAGCCCGAGTCGCTGTTATCGGAGTAGGCGGCCTTGGATCAGTTTCTTCTCTCTCCCTTGGATTGGCAGGTGTCGGCTACATCCGTTTAGTCGACCACGACATGATAGAAACCCACAATCTACACCGTCAGATCCTCTACACACCAGACGACCTTCACCAACTTAAAGCCGAAGTTGCTGCAAAAAAGCTTCAGAGCCACAATCCACTGATAAAGGTTCAATCAGTCACTAAGAAGGTTACTGAGGCTAATATTGAAACTATTTTGGCGGGTGTGGACTGTGTAGTTGACGGTTTAGACAATAGATTAACCCGCTACATCGTTAATCGTGCATGCGTAAAGCTGCATGTCCCCTACATTTTCGGAGCCGCAATCGGTTTAGAAGGCAACCTCTCTGTGTTTGATCCACCTGAAACAGGCTGCCTCGAATGCTTGATGCCCCAAGACTCCGGTACTGACCAACCCTCTAGCAAATTTGGCGTGATCGGCGCAACAGCAGGCATAATAGGTAGTCTCCAAGCGATGGAAACCATAAAACTCCTAACCGGCATAGGCAAAACAATGAAGGGTAACCTTCTTATTTGCGACTTCAGAGACATGGAGTTCACCGCTATCCCTATCTTAAAGAATTCTCATTGCCCCGTTTGCAGTCCCTGATCTCTAGATGGTTAAGCTGAAGCCCAAATAAGTGACTTCAAACCACAAAACCACCGACGCTACAACGACTTCGACTATGGAGAGTAATGACCCGACTTTAAGGTAGCTTTTTAGGCTGATGTTTACGCCTTTACGCTTCATCGTTTCTAGCCAAATCAAAATTGCTAGTGAGCCGAGTGGGAAGAAGTGTGGTCCCAGGTTGTTGCCTATTATGTTTGAGAAAACCAGATTCGTAAAAGCTGGACCGCTCAAGGTCACTATCGTTGCTGCCTGCTGAATTGACATCAACCCCAAGATTGTCATAGGCCAGTTGTTCATGAAACTCGCTCCGATGGTGACAACTATGCTTGGAGCAATCACTCCTAAAACAGACGGCAAAGAACTAGCCGATAGTAGTGCAGAAGCCAAAAGCTGAGTAATTCCCGCGTTTGTTAAGCCCTGAACAACAAGGAATATGCTTAGCATAAAGAGTACTATGTCCCAGTTGATGTCCCGTGCTAAGCCTTTGAGTCCTTTGCGTTCCCCGCGTACTATTTCGCCATTTAGGCTTGCTATGTATATTCCTAACAGGAAGATGGCGCCAGAGCAAATAACCACTGAAACTGGAATTCTATACAGTGAAGCCACAATATATCCTACGTCGATGGCGAATAAAGTAACAAGGCTAGCTTTCAACAGGTTACGGCTAATGGGTGTTGACCCTGAAGCTAAAACATCAACTAATTTTGTGTCGTATACTTTGGGGATTTTTTTCCTAAAGAACGCGTAAACTACAACCATGCTAGTGGCGATTGTTGCTATTGCGATTGGACCCATGAAGATTAGGTGATTGATGAAGGTGTAGCCGAAGTAGTCTGCGCTTAGGATGTTTATGGGGTTGCTTGTTATCAGCGGCATGGCGGCTGTGTCAGCGATGAATCCAGCGGCGAATAGGTATGCATATCTGCCTTTTCCGTCGATTTTTAGTTGACTAATAATTTCTAGAACTAAGGGAGTTAAGATTAGTACGGCGCTGTCGTTGGCGAAAAGTATGCTAACCCCCGCTGTTAAGAGGGAGATGTAGAAGTAGAGGCGGATTCCGTTTCCTTTTGCGAGTCGTACAACTTTGAGTGCTGCCCACTTGAAAAAACCCATAGCATCCAAAATTACTGAGAGCGCAACGATGCCGATGAAGGCTAATGCTGCATCCCAAATGTGAAGAAACGACTGTGCGGCTTGCCCTAAACTGACCGTGCCCAAAGCGAGCGAAGCTATTGCGCCGATTCCAGCCGCGTAGCCTAGTCGTATGCCCCGTGGGCGCTTAATCATCAGAAACAGTGTTATCGCAAAGATTACCAGAGCCGCTAGGGCGATGTATTCCAAACTGAGCCTCGCATTAGCTAAGCAGGCGATGCTTTCGGGTATAAAAGATTAGCTTATCCGCTATTAAGATTCTGATGCTGGTTAATTGAGAAATAAATGAATAAAATAGAAAGAGATTTACTCTTTCTTTGTTTGTCTTGGCCGTAGTGAGCGGACTGTTTCGCCTGCTCGCCACATTTCGCTTTGACCCATTGCTTTGAGTTCGTCAGCTAGTTTCTGGCGATAGTCAGGTGCCTTGCTCTTCTCAAGTACAATTCGTGTTTCTTCGCCTGCGGCTGTTAACTCATAGAGACTGTCAAACACTGGTTGTGTTGCGCTGCGGAAGCGTTCTTTCCATCGTAGTGCGCCGATGCGGGCGGTTTCGCTGCAGTTGCAGTACATCCAGTCCATGCCGTTCTCGTCTACGAGGCGGATAAGGCTCTGGGTGAGTTCCTCTACGGTTTCGTTGAAGGCTTCGCTTGGGCTGTGTCCGTTTGCGCGTAGAGTGTTGTATTGGGCTTCAAGTATACCTGCTAGCGCCCCCATTAGTGTGCCGCGTTCGCCTGTTAGGTCGCTGTAGACTTCTTTCTCGAAGGTGGTTGGGAAGAGGTATCCTGCGCCGATGGCGATACCGAGTGCCTTGGCTCGATCAATGGCTTTTCCTGTTGCGTCTTGGAAGACTGCGAAGCTGCAGTTTATGCCTGATCCGTCGACAAAGTTTCGGCGGACGCTGGTTCCTGAACCTTTAGGTGCAACTAAGATGACGTCGATGTCTTTGGATGGGATGACGCCTGTTTGTTCCTTGTAGACTATGCTGAATCCGTGGCTGAAGTAGAGTGCGTCTCCTTTCTTTAGGGTCGCTTTAATTTTTGGCCACAATGCTTTCTGTGCGGCGTCGGTGAGCAGGAACATTTTGATTGTTCCTTTTTTGGCTGCTTCTTCGAGTGGGAAGAGGTTTACGCCAGGTTTCCATCCGTCTGCTACTGCTTTGTCCCATTCTTTTTTGAAGATGCCTTCTTTTTCTTGTCCGATGATTACTTTTACGCCGTTATCTCTCATGTTTAGTGATTGGGCTGCTCCCTGTATTCCGTAGCCAAGGGAGACGACGACTTCGTCTTTTAGGATTTTTTGCGCCATTGCCACTGTAAACTCTTTACGAGTGATGACGTCTTCTTTAACGCCACCGAAATCCATTTTTACCATTTTATAATACCTTCAGCCAATCATTTATCAGACGGAATAATTAAGAATTATGTTAAGAAATCCAATGACTGTTATAATGTCTATAAATCCAGTAGACTCAGCAAACCCAACAACGCCCTCAATTTTAATTTTATTTTAGTTTATCTTTTGTTTTTCTATTCCTAATAATGTTGCTTTGCTGTCCTTTTTCATTACTTTCAATTTCAGCTGGTTAAACGCTTGTTTTGATCAGAGACTACTCTTGTCGGTTAACAAACAGCGCTCTTCGCCGAATAAACGGAGCTCTTGTTTTTTAGCGATTTTCGTTAGAAATTCGACTTTTCGAAATACTCTATTAAACTTTAATTGTTTTGATACGAATCGACTTTCGTAATATTGTTAGCTTTGCCTGTTGTTGGCTTTTGTAATGTTGTTGTGTTCGAAATCTTGTTCTTATATCAACTCTTACTGTATTGAAAATAGTTGATGAATAGGAAGAGATAAGAAATGTTACACCTGAAATGCGTAAAGAAACGGCTTGACCATCCAAAGGTAGTTGTTTCTCTATTAGTTTTATCATTTATCATTTCATCTGCAGGTGTGTTTCCAGTTCTTGGCGACACTGGACACACTTGGTCGATAACTGTTGACACAATAAACGGTAACCCCTCGCCTTTTACCATTCTGTCAAACCCAATTCACTTAAACGGCACAATCAGTTCCACGAACTTTGTAGGAGACATAAGTCAGTACCAAGTCCAAATTAACTGGGGCGACGGCACAGTAGACCAAGACTCAAACATACAAATCACCCCCGTAGGTAGCAATTTTGTCGGAACATGGAGCACCAACCCCGACCATAACTATACGACAAACGGAGCATACACAACTACAGTCAAACTCTACCATGCACAACCTCCAGGAGTAGAAGCCTCAGGCGACGCAACCTACACTGTAACATTCTCAGTTATTGTTGGAGTAAACGTGAATACCTCTCCAACAGGATTAGACGTCATAGTGGATGGCGAAACATATGTAGCCCCATACCAAACCAACTGGCCAGTAGGATCTCAGCACACATTATCCACAGTAGAAATTCAACAAGGCACAATCGGCACAAGATACATTTGGAACGGCTGGAGTGATGGTGCTGGAATTAGCCATCAAGTCACCATTGAAAACAAAGATTGCCTCTATACTGCCAACTTTAACACACAACATTATCTTACAGTAACTTCTGACCCAGCTTCAGTTCCATCAAGCTTTGGCACCGAATGGTACGCCGAATCATCAATCGTAACGCTAGACGCTTTAAAGGTGGATGGTCTCTTATTCAGCCATTGGGACATAGATGGAATCTCACAAGGAATAGCTGTCAATCCAGTTTCCATCCAGATGGATACCCCCCATAATGCTTGCGCACACTACGTCAGTGATCCTCAGCCAACTCCATCACCCAACCCCACTTCAACTCCTACACCAACACCTTCGCCTAACCCAACTCTAGCTCCAACTCCTACAGCATCACCTAGCCCACTTCCAACATCTACACCAACAACCACAGAAACGATTCCAACAGGAACACCTTCTCCAACTTCAACTACAACCTCCATACAAACGAATATACCCACTGAAACTCGTCATGTAAGCATCACATTTGATCAATCCGGTATAGACAACGATTACAACAGTACCGTACTCATTGTCGATGGGGCGTCCTATGAAAGAAACGATCTTCCCTTCACTATCCAGTGGGTTCAAGGCACAACTCACACCTTCGCCTACTACTCACCTCTCATGACAAACAATAACCGCTATTATTGGGCAAATACAGCAGGTTTAACATTGCTTCAAAATGGAACTTTGACTGCAACATCATCTGGAACAATCAAAGCTAACTACTCACAAATGTGCTATCTTACTGTGAACGCTATAGGAGTAAGCGATCCCTTCACAGCATCAGTCCAAATTGTAGCAAGCCCACTTGTTACTTATTTGATTACGCCAACTATCCCAGCCGAGCAATGGATCACCCAAAATCACCAAATAACCGCAGCCATCTCCACCGCAAACATAATCGGTCACGGAGAATGGGCAATCTTCAAAGGCTGGACAGGCAGAGTTGAACAAGATACTCAAAAAGTATCGTTTAGCATGACCACGCCGGCAACGCTAAACGCAGTCTTCTTCAAAGTCAATCCTGTGGCAGAATCAGTCGCATACTCGCTTACAGCAGGTATAGCTACCATGATAATCTTGAGTCTAATTAACAGAAGAAAACCCGCCCAAAAGAACAAAAATATACGCGTCATAGGCACCGCAGCAGGAATAACAATTGTATCACTAATAGTCGCAATTACAGTTAGCATGCTTGCAGCAGTTGGCTACGGCATAGACATCGGTAAACTATTGGATTTCACCAATTGGGCTGTAATATTCACCTCTATCGAAGCAATTGCGTTCATGGCGACTTCAATATTCATCGTCAGAAAAATCCACTGCACAAAAGCTTTGTAAGGAGAGACAAAAAACCAGCAAGATATGTGAGATATGCAAGGATTTTGCATGTCCACAATTTTTCCAAATCATAATTGATATTTTTTTAATTTAGATGAATAATCGGGCTTTTTTTATTTTGACTTTTAATTAATTCAAAATCATGGGAAATTTGGCTAATAATTATCAGCTGATTTTACGTGCTAATTGAGAATTATGTTGGTAAATACTACGATAATCATTTTGTATAATACGCATATTATGTATATTTGTCAGAGTGGGCTAATTTATTTAGGAAGTTTTTCTTCCTAAATAATGCGAGTTGCTTCAGGCTGTGTTTTTGTGATTTATTGTTAATCCGCTGAGACGCACGTGATCAGTTTTGCGCAGCTAAGGCATTCATTAGGTATCGGTATTGGTTTTGGTCTTTTGTTGAAGTATTCGAGGTTTTTGGGGCAACCGTTTGTTTTTAAAGGTGTTTGTGGTGGTTTTTGCGGTGTTTCTTTAATTTCTTCTTGGAGTTTTTTCTTAACTGTTGTTTTTGTTGATTGCGGGGCTATTTCTTCTATGCAGATTTCATTGGTTTGCTCTGGTGTTATTATTTCAATTTCTGGCATGGCTGCCGTTTTGGTTTGTAATGTGACTGCTTCTTCCAATGGTCTTTCGTTTTCTACTTTCATGATTATGGGTAATTCTGCTTTTGGAGAGCATGTGGCGTGTATTTTGCGAACTTGAGTTTTTTCTCTGTTTTTGGAGAAATCGCTTTCTGTCCAGACTTTCTTGGAGGCGATACTTTTTCGTATTTCAATAACCTGGAAAGCTACAAATAAGCCTCCTGAGACTGCAAAGCCCGCGATGTTGACTACGTTTATCTGTGCTTTCATGAAAAGCCAATAACCAAACCAGGTAAGCATCCAAAGAAAAATCAATGAATAAGTTGTCCTAGTGAAGAATAACTGATATAACTTTCTTTTTAAGCCGAATTTGATTGGCGGAGCTGTTCTTTTAAATTCCAGCTTGGCTACACTCCAAAGCCGGTTCTGTATTGATTAGCATTGTTAATTTTTCGCATTTGCGTTTGATATCAATTACTTCCATGTTTAATTTTTCGATGGATCGTTTTCGGTTATCGACTTCTTCTTTCCCTCTGTTTTCTAGCTGCATTAGGAGAGATGAAAATCGTTCCTTCTGTTCAATTAGACGAGCTTTGTCAGCGTCGAGTTTTTCTAGTATTTTTAGGATATCTTCATCGTTTTGATTTTTTTCTTCTTTTTTAAACATGGTATTGACCATATTGATTACCAGCGAAGATGAATTATGTGGTTGAATATTTTAATAGCTTATGAATTTTTGAAATTGATTTGAAATCAGTGTTTTTTTGTCTATTGGGTTATGCACTCAGATTGGTGGTTAGTAGTTCTCGTTGCGGTTTTTTCGGCCAATCATAATTACACCTAATTCGGCAAACATCACGACTGAAACAAAAGCATAGTCGCCTATGCCTTGGGTGGAATCTTCGTCGTTAGCTAGAGAGTAATCGGGATCAGACTCGGCGTTTGTGGGTGTGGGCTCGGGTTGAGGATCTGCTGTTGTATATGTTGCATATAGGCTCAGTGTTGTTTTTTCTTTGAAGTGCCAGGAGACTGGAATCCACTGTTGGTCATCTATCTTCTGTTCCGAGGTTACTGTTAAATGGATAGTGTTTTCATCAAAGTAGTATCTGGTGCACTCTTCTGAGTAGTATCCTAACCAATAGGTAGTGTTTTGAAGTGCCTGATAGTTAATTGTGAAATTATACCATTGCCCCTTAATCGATTTTACCTTTATTGGTTCTGTACTTTGTGCGACAGGGTCTCCTCCTTTTGGAAACTTGGCGTCTGGTTCGTTTTCAAATATCACCGCTCTTACCGTTGAGCCTTCGGGCACTCCGACTAAATAGATGCTGATTTGTGATATATTGCCCATATCTCGCGGTGTAGTATAGTTGCATAAGGTGTATGTTTTGGGGTCAACTAGTGACGACATTTCTTTGCCTACTATGTTATTTCCAAATTCTGCAATAGGGGGTCGTGTGGGCGTTGGGGCGGGAGTATAAGTCGGCGTTGTCAATGGTGTAGGGTTAGGGGTT
>JAXDAO010000011.1:0-3890 GCA_034679745.1 Bathyarchaeia archaeon | reverse complement strand
GCTTTTCTCCGAATCAGGTAGCCATCAGTAATCGCTTGTGTAACAATTCTGTTTGGATGCGGTATGTTGAAGACAAAGTTAATTTTTTTTTCAGTAAGCAAATCAAGAACGTTTGGCTTCTTTCCCTCACTAATCTTGTAAACTCTCTCGCATGTTATGCCGTTTGCCGTCAATGCATCCGCAGTGTGACATGTAGCAAATATTTTATAGTTGTTGTTTACGATTTTCTTTGCTATCTCGACTGCTTTCTCCTTTTCGCCGCCGACACTTATCAAAATTGAGTCGCCACTCTTGGGGATTTTTGTTCCACCTGCAATCATCGATTTTAGAAGAGCTTCCTCGAAGTTACGGCCAAAGCAAGCAACTTCACCTGTTGAAACCATTTCTACTCCTGTTACAGGATCTGCGCCTTCTAATCTCATAAAAGAGAATTGGGGGTATTTGACCCCGAATCTTTCAACTACTGCTTCGCCGGCTTCAATTTTTTCACCCATCATTGCCCGTGCAGCTATTTCCATGAGGTTTTTGCCTATTGCTTTAGAGACGAACGGCATGCTTCTTGAGGCTCTGAGGTTGCATTCTATGACGTAGACATCTCGGTTTTTCACTAGGTATTGTATATTAAATGGTCCTTTGATGCGGAGATCTTCGGCGATTTTTCTTGTAATTCTACGTATTTTTTCTTTGGTAATTTCATCTATTGTCATGGCGGGTAGAGACATCGTAGCGTCGCCCGAGTGGACACCTGCGTTTTCTACGTGTTCGATTATTGCACCTACGAAGACATTTTGACTATCACAGACACCATCAACTTCGACTTCGCGTGCGTTTAGCATGAACTTTGAAATTACCACAGGATGCTCTTGTGAGACTTCAGTTGCTTTTTTGAGGTAATCGTCAAGCTGCGTTACATCGTATGCTACACTCATTGCTGAGCCAGATAAAACGTAGGATGGTCTAATTAGCACGGGGTATCCTATCTTGTTGGCAAATACCTTTGCTTTTTCTAGGCTCTCGAGTTTGCTCCATTTTGGCTGCTCTATTTCCAGATTATCAAGCAGATCGCTGAATTTTGAGCGGTCTTCAGCGCGGTCTATGTCTCTTGCCGCGGTGCCTAGAATTTTTATACCAACTAAGTCAAGCTTAAGGGCTAAGTTATTTGGTATTTGACCGCCTACGCTTACTACAACGCTTGGATGCTTCTCTTGTTCTACTATATCCAGAACGCGTTCTAAGGTTAACTCTTCAAAGTACAATTTGTCTAAGACGTCGAAGTCGGTTGATACTGTTTCGGGGTTGCAGTTGAGCATTACAACTTCCTTGATTCCTTTTTCCTTCAAAGACCAAGTAGTGTTAACGCAACACCAGTCGAATTCAACGCTTGAACCGATGCGGTAGCATCCTGAACCTATCACAATGGTTTTGTTTGATTCTGAGAAATCTACTTCGTCAGTTTTATCGCTATTGTATGTGCAGTAAAGGTAGTTTGCTTTTTCCGACCAGCGTTTTGCCGTTTTAATTTGCTTGATGAAGGGTTGTATTTTGAATATTGTACGGAGTTCCCTTATAGTAGCCTCGTTCTTTCCGAATAGTTTACCGATTTTTTTGTCTGAGAAGCCTAGTGCTTTTGCTTTCCGGAGACTTTCTGGTGTTATTCCAATTTCCTTTAGCTCTTTTTCAAAGTCAACTATTCTTTTTATGCCTTCTAAAAAGATTGGTACAATGCCTGTGAGTTTGTTAATTTCTTCTATAGATATGCCTTTACGAACAGCTTCGACTACGTAAAAGAGACGTTCGTCTGTGGGGTTGGCTATTTCTTTTTTGATTATTTCTAGATCGGTTACATCCAATGAATCTGTTAATTCTCTACCGCTACCTACCATTCGTACCGCTTTTTGCAGTGCTTCTTCGAAGGTTTTAGCGATAGACATTACCTCTCCGACCGATTTCATCTGTGTTCCCAGTCGTCGGTTTAGGTTCCTGAATTTTTGGAAGTCAAAACGTGGCATTTTTACAACAAGATAGTCGACATCTGGTTCTACTGAACCTGCAGATTTTTTTGTGGTCTTGTTTATTATTTCAGGCAACGTATAACCCAGAGCCATCTTGGCCGTGGCGTAGGCTATGGGGTAACCGGTTGCTTTAGAGGCTAGGGCTGAGCTTCTTGATAATCGAGAGTTTACTTCGATTACTTTATACTCACCTGTAATTGGATGAACAGCATATTGTATGTTGCATTCACCGACTAGACCGAGAGCTTTTAGAACAGCGTAGCTTGTTGCTTTGAGTTTTTGGAATTCTTCATCGCTGACTGTTTGGGATGGAGCTACAACTATGCTGTCTCCGGTGTGGATCCCCATGGGGTCGAAGTTTTCCATGCTGCAGACGATCATGCAGTTGTCGTCTAAGTCTCTTAGAACCTCGTATTCAATTTCTTTCCATTTTCCAACATATTGCTCAATTAACACTTGAGAAATTCTACTGTGGACTAAACCGATTGATGTAATCCGCCGCAAATCTGTCTCATTGTAAGCTGCGCCTGTTCCTTGTCCGCCTAAAGTGTAAGCTACTCTAACCATTACGGGGTATCCGATTTCATTTGCTGCTTGGATCGCTTCCTCGATAGAGTTTGCTTTTTTGCTGTTTGGTATCGGAATACCTGCTTCAAGCATGGTTTTTCTAAAGAGATCTCTGTTGTCAGCTTTCTCTATTGCCTCTACACTGGTACCTAAAACTTTCACTCCGTATTTATCAAGGATCCCTTTTTCGGCTAGTTCAGTTCCGCAGTTGAGAGCTGTTTGTCCACCGAAACCAAGAAGGATACCGTCAGGGCGTTCTTTTTCGATAACCTTCTCGGCGAATTCCGGAGTTATAGGGAGAAAATATGCTTTGTCACCAACGAATTTTTTGTCTGTTTGTATAGTGGCCACGTTTGGGTTGATGAGGACGACTTCTATACCTTCTTCCTTAACCGCTTTTATTGCTTGAGCTCCTGAATAATCAAATTCTCCTGCTTCACCGATTTTGATAGCCCCGCTTCCTAGAATCAGGACTTTTTTTATGTTATCTATTTTTGGCACTTCTGCTTCTCCCCATTTTTTGATTTATAGATGACTATGAAAGAGAGTACTCTTGCACGATACTGTCAAGTTTCTTCTGAGATTTTGCGAGGTTCTGCTCAATTTGTGTAATACCGTTTTTTGAGAGGGTGAACTCCTGAGTTCTCGTTTTCAGTGCTCTTTTTACCTCGTGGGGTGAGGGTCCACCTTGGACTTTGTGGGTTTCGACTAGTTTGCGTGGGTCGGTGCATTCAGATAGATCCTCAACCATAATGGTTAATTTTATGCCCGCACTTTCTTTTGCTGTTTTTTCAAGTAACTCAGGTGTAGCATCCAACAAAGTTTTCTTGGATTCAATTAGAGCCTTAACGAGTGAACCTGTAATCTTGTGTGCCGTACGGAAAGCAACGTGATGTTTACGTACAAGCATGTTTGCTAGCTCAGTTGCACCAACAAAACCTGCCGCTGCCTTTTGATCAATTGTGTTTGAGACTTTAATTTTTGGAGTAAGTTTCGCAAAGATACCCAAAGAAGCAGACAAATTGTCTGTTGCTGCCCAGAGTTTTGGTGTTAACTCTTGGAAGTCAAGGTTGTAAGTAGTGGGTAAACTCTTCAATGCGGCAGTTGCAGCCACATAATCACCTATTGCATAGCTGGCTCTTGCACGGATAACCTCCAGAACTTCGGGGTTCTTCTTCTGCGGCATGATACTGCTTGTTGAAGTGAAATCGTCGGGTAACTCGACTGTGCCGAATTCGGGCGAGCTCCACACAATTAGATCTTCTGCTATGCGGCTTAAGTTAACCGCAATCAACGTTAGCACAGCTATTG
>JAXDAO010000010.1:0-3413 GCA_034679745.1 Bathyarchaeia archaeon | reverse complement strand
TTTTTTTAGGGTGTCTTCTATTTCTTTTTTGAATTCAGGTCTGAGTTTGGGTTCAAGCTCGCATTCTTCATAATGCTTGATTATTACGCTTAACGCTTGGCTTTTGTCTTTGAGGCCGTACTTTGCTTTTACTATGTTGATTACTCGATTTTCTCTTTCGCCTAAGTCGATTACATTTTTTACCATAGAGGACACCTTGAGCATTACACAGGATAATACAGAATAACATGATATTATTTTATTTTATCTCAAAAACAGAATTGGAAAGCAGAATAGTGAACATGAGCCTTAATCTAAGACTGCTCCAAGCCAACACCAAACATCTGCAACCTCCAAGAAAAAGCGCTGTATACAAAAGCATAGACAAGCATCACAATAATGTCAATTTTATCAGTTTATAGAACAGATTATCTATGAATTCATATAATGGTTTGAGGAAATTTTAGTTGTATACCATGTTTGTTGTATCAATCTGTAGCCACAATGATTCTTAAACCCAAACACCACTGTATTTTAAACTTGAATACCTGCAGAGTGATTATTTGTTAAGCGTTAAATGTCCAATGTGTGGGGTTGAACTACATACTCCCCAAAAGATACTAAAGAATCACGTTTTCACAATAGAATTATATCAATGTACAAACTGCAACCACACATTCAAAATTACTCAGTGACAAAGTTTCTTGTAGATAATTATGTAATCATCAACTATCGTTATAGCTAACCTGTGCTCATCAACAATAGCTTCAAGCAATTTCCTCTCGCCATCATCAATTTGTGATTTAATGTGAATCTGATAGCCTTTGGATAGTGAATTATCAACTTTGGGGGACACCAAATTGATTGATGACACCCGGATATTGCAGGAAGTAACCTTTTTTAGCACTGCAATAGCCTCGGCTCTATCCAAATAATCCCCCTCAAATACACATTACAAAACGCACAGTATATAACACTAACTTACTTTCAGTGTATCACAACTTTTGCCTCTACAATTCTTTTTTACTTTAACCAAAAGCACGAAAAAGCTAACTGAAAGTATCAAAAACAAAACGGCAATCGAAGAAAACTCGGGTATAGCAGGCGCCGACACAAACAGAGTCCAATCACCGGGCGAAAATTCGTTATCATGATCCCACAGTACAGCATAGTTATTTTCAAGCAAGGCCTTGTTCAAGTTTTGGTAGTGAGTGGAATTGTAGCTAAAGTACACTACTGCAACAAGCCTATTGCCGTCTGTATCTGTGCCGTAGACATCATCAATATCCAAATACACAGTTTTGCCCTCAACCGAAGCGATTACGTAGTCTTTGGCTTCTTGATAGCCAACGGTTCCATTTTCAGGAGCGTTAATATCAGCCAATCTTATCCGCTCGCCAGTGTTAAGATCAAAGGTATCACCATCAATAACGTCTGAGACAACAGCGACCTTGTCAAATTCACCAACTGAAGCCTCAGCACTATTAAGACCATTATTAAGGCATAAACATAGCAACAGGCAAATCAGGATTAGGGTAACTGTCGTCTTGGGCATAGAACCAAATTAGGGGATTATCTATTTATCAATGACTCCAGTAGACCTCGAAATTAAGTCTTAGACGTGTTTTTCTTCAGATGCCTAACATAGAGCAGAATAGCGATAAAGCAAACAACAAACACAACAACAATTATCTTAACGCCAACTTGATTGAGGTCTAAACTATCATTGTTTATTACAGAGAAAGAAGTAGAGGCTGAATCAACTCCATTCTCAGTAGTAACATAAAGATGCAACGTATAGTTACCAATTAAGAGGCCGTCCATAGTTATGTTACTGCTAAAATGGTTCTCAAAAACTGCATCGTAACCTCTATACATGTAGTAGTGAGCGCCTTGGATTGGCATATTTACAGTAAACACCAAAGGCACCCTACTTGAATATGCTTGGTTTGAAGGAGATAGAATCTTTACAACTGTAGGATGATAGAAGGAATTCACTCTAAAAGTTCTAGAATCTACCATTCCATCAGCGTATACAGCTATAGTATGGTTGCCTTCAGATAAGTTCTCCAAGCTAACTTTGGCAATATATAATGTGAAAACATAGGGAGGCCAGTAACTTGTTTTAGAGGTTGTGAGGTTACTTAGGTCAGTTAATTGATTTCCATCTAAGCTGTAAGAGAAGTTATTGGGTTTTGGAGAACCTTCCAAGAGGCGAACATTAACTTCTAACATAACAGAACTATTTTCATACCTGTTAGGAGTGCTAGGTGGATAGATAATACTGAGTTGTGGCGCATATGCTTCAATAGGGGGTTGTGCTATTGCATTGGATGCCTGTGAGACAAATCCAATTAGGCAAATTAAAAGTAGAGCTATAATTTTTCCCATACTAAATATCTCGGATAGTTTTAGTTTAAGAATGTTTCAGTCAAAGTTTATTGACTAAAACAATTACGCTCCAAAACGGTTCTTAATGGAAACTTGTTTGAATATTCAGTGTATTTCAAGCTAAGTTGGTGTGGTAGCAAGCGGAATTGTGGAAAATATTCATATTCAGAATACGAGTAAATGTTATATTGAAACTCAAATGGTTAAGTGCCCCCACTGCGACAACGAAGTAAACAAACCCTCAAAAGAACTAAAAAACCACATTTTCACCCTACAAGCCTACAACTGCAACAATTGCCACAACAACTTCAAAGTCTCAATAGACGAAGCAAAATACACATACATCTAACAACTAGTTCTCAGGCAGTTTTCTCTTCATACGCTTAACATACAACAGCAATACAATAATACAAAAAATTGAGATTAAACTTGCTACAGACGCTAAAGTTTTAGCTAATTCTCCAATGTCATGCGCAGGTGCTGAGGTAGGACCAAAATTAGGCTCAAACTCAGTTGGAGAGGGACTATCAGGTATTGTTAGTGTTTGGGTTGGACTCCAACCGCTTGTTTCCCCAGTGAAAACATAAGGATACATATCTAATTGGCTTGTATGATTGGGATTGTACTCGCGGTGTATGTAGCCGATCATAGCCTGTACTTGTACGTCCACAACAGAATTAGCAGGCACAATGGTAGCGTTGCCTTGGGGATGAAGATACACTGAAATGATCGTGCACTCAGAGGAAGATTGGAGCGGGAAAGCATCATCCATTGTGTAAATGTCGAGCCAATCGCCACCATTCACGCTGTATCTAACGTTGTAGAATAAAGAGTGATTCAAGCTTGGCTGATTCGCTATTGTAACTTGTATGGTTTTGCTATCATAATACACACCATCAGCGGTCGTGTAAGACTTGTCAACAAACTTCAAAGTAAATTCAGGTACAGATGGCTTAGGCAAATTCTCACCAGACGGTGGTGTACTACTTGGATTTATGCGGGGGTTTGAATTTTGGACAGTAAAGGAGAAAGACCTAGAGGTA
>JAXDAO010000009.1:0-5879 GCA_034679745.1 Bathyarchaeia archaeon | reverse complement strand
CAGCATTAGCTTCGCTTGATAAATTAATTAGGCTAAAGCCGTCGGCTCTTTACTTTAGCCATTTTGGAAAAGCCACTGACGCAATCGAGCGATTGAAACGTTATAAAGTGCAGCTTCAACTTTGGGGTGACATAGCTGAAAAAGGCGTAAAAGAAAACTTGAGCTTGGAAGAAATCCGAGATAGAATAATCGCCAAAGACCAAGTCATGACTAACGTCGCTGATTATATTAAAACTCATCGTATTTATTCGAAGACTGTGCTTGAGAATTGCGTTCGAGGCTTTATAGAGTACGCCAAACGTGAACAGCAGAAGCTCTCATAAACGTTTTATAATCTGGGTCAGCTTTTGTTTTAAAAGGTGAAAGATTTTGGGTGAAAGCGAGAGTAGAGCCGCTCCTGAGCGGGTTCCTATTGAGAAAGTTAACGATTACATGTGGCGGATCCCTAAGTACAAACCTGCCATGAAGGTTCCGGGCATGATTTTTGCCAGTCAAGCGTTACTTGAGAAGATGCAGACTGATCGTACACTTTGGCAATGCGCCAATGTATCACAGTTGCCGGGCATCTACAAACATGCAGTAACCTTGCCAGATGGTCATGAGGGTTATGGTTTTCCAATTGGAGGGGTTGCAGCAACTGACTATGAAAACGGTGTCATCAGCCCAGGCGGTGTCGGCTACGATATAAACTGTGGTGTACGTCTGCTATCAACAACATTAATTGAAAAAGAGATCAGACCCAAACTTGGATCTTTAGCTGAAACAATTTTCCGTAATGTTCCCTCCGGACTTGGAAGCCGCCGCAAAGATTTCACCATATCTAACCGTGACCTAGAAGGCTTAGCGGTCGAGGGTGTGCAATGGCTTATCGATAGAGGTTTAGGTTGGGCTGAGGATGGCAAACATTGTGAAGAAGGTGGTAATATGGCCAACGCCAATCCGGATAAGGTTTCAAACACGGCCAAAAATCGTGGTTTAACTCAAATAGGCACTCTAGGATCAGGAAACCACTTCTTAGAAATACAAAAAGTAGATAAGATCTTCAACGAGAAAACAGCAAAATCCTTCGGTATAGAGCATGAGGGGCAAGTTACGGTTATGATCCACTGCGGGTCGCGGGGTTATGGTCACCAAGTTTGCTCTGACTACCTAAGAGTAATGGAGCATGCCGTGCAAAAATACAAGATCAGCCTGCCTGATCGCGAACTTTCCTGTGCACCCGGAAACAGCCAAGAGGCAAGAGATTACCTTGAAGCGATGGCATGTGCAGTAAACTATGCTTTCTGTAATCGGCAGGCAATTATGCATTGGGTTCGACAAAGTTTCCAGCAGGTATACGGTCAAGACCCTGAAAAATTCGGGTTAAAACTTGTCTACGATGTCGCTCACAACATTGCCAAAGTAGAAATGCACAATATCGATGGTGTACAAAAGAAGGTTTTGGTTCACCGGAAAGGCGCAACCCGTGCTTTCCCTGCTGGACACCTTGATATTCCTGAGGACTATAGGAGTGAAGGCCAACCTGTCCTCATTCCCGGCAGCATGGGTACTAGTTCCTGGGTTCTGGTGGGTACAAACAAAGCTATGGAGTTGACTTTTGGCTCAACGGCCCATGGTGCAGGTCGCATGATGAGCCGATCGGCCGCCAAACGCCAGTTCTGGGGTGGAGACATAAAAACATCTCTTGAAAAGCGGGGTATAGCTGTACGTGCGGCTAGTGCATCAGTACTAGCTGAGGAAGCAGATCTAGCCTATAAAAACGTGGATATGGTAGCGGATGCAAGTGACAAAATCGGTATCGCAACCAAGGTGGCACGGCTTGTTCCGTTAGCAGTCGTCAAAGGATAGGCGCTACACTATGCATTCTTTTTATTCGAATAATTTACTTTTTTACAGGGTTAAAAGTTAATATCCCAAAAAACAATCATAACTCACGGGATCGTTTATTCTCGCTTGTGGTGCCGTAAATGAAGGACGAATGTGGAATCTGCGGCCGAGTTATTCGCACAACCTATATGCGGCAGTGCCAACGCTGCAAGAAAATGTTCTGCCGGGACTGCATGACTCCTGATATTGCCACAGGTGATCCAATGGCGATGCTTTGTCTTCATTGTGCCAGACGTATTGTTTCACCCAAGACCGTTTCTAAGTATGCGGGACTAGAGCGCCACCTGAAGTTTCGTGCGGCATTTACAGATTTGGTTACGCTCAAGTTTGCGCGTATCGACGGCTTAATCGGCACCAACCTCCCCATCGCAGCTTACCGTGACCCGCTCTGGTGGAGCAACACCTCGTCAAGTTTGCATGTAAAAGCATGGCTGGATTCTGGCTGGGAAGTACAAGATATTAACTTCAAAGAAGGAACCGTCACTTTCAAAAAAGTTCGCACTTTGCCAAAGAAGCCAAAGAAAAAAAGCATAGAAATTACTCAACCTTTTACTCCAGTACCTGTTCGACCGCTACGTTCAAAAGTTCCCTCGAAAACTAAGGTATCGAAACTCTACGCAAGGATCAAAAATCTTGAACGCCAACGCGCTACGCCTATCCAGCCAATAAGGGGATTTAAGCCTAAGTCCAATTATCAAAAGCGTCTTTTTAAGAATAGCCAAAAGCCCCAATAACAACTATCGCTTGATTGGTTTTGGATTACATCTTGCTTTATTCAAAAAAAATTGAGGATCGAAGAAACATACGAAAAAGCAAAAACTGTTTTAATACAAAAGGATTGTGCGGTCTCTGATTTGCCGCCTTATCAGCTTTCGATTAAACAGGGTTCGCTTTGGCGCCTATATTCAAGAACGACAAAAAAGAAATCAAATTGAGATTTTAAACTGTTGATAATAAAGCAAGCATTAAATATCCTTCAAAGTTGGCATCAGATTGGAATGTCAGTTTAATAGGAGTGTCTTGGAGTTTTCATTGCAGTTGTGTGTTTGGTTGGCCCTAGATTTAGGTAAAATCATGGTTGATGATGGTCAAAGTTTTTGTAGTTGGATAATTTCCTGGGTATGCAAGTAAAGAGTTTCAGCGGGGAGAAGCCTCCATTAATTTGGCTATGGACTGACTGTTTTTCCATCTGTCATAAGAGTCTTAGAGTATACAATTGTTTGTTTATACTCGATTTAAAGTACAAGTGTTTATTGAATAAACCCTAAGCAAGCTTCACTGTTCTGTTTGTTTGCCGCAGTTCTGACAGAACACAGCGTACTCTCTATTTGTAGAGCCGCAGTGGCTACAAAACTTGCTATCTCCCGACGCAGGGTTCTGAGTTACCTCTAACAAGGTTGAAGCAGTTGAGGACTTTGCGGCAGAGTGTATTTTGGGCTGTC
The DNA here is from genome assembly GCA_034679745.1 of Bathyarchaeia archaeon. GTDB lineage: Archaea > Thermoproteota > Bathyarchaeia > Bathyarchaeales > Bathycorpusculaceae > Bathycorpusculum. The sequence goes on along the minus strand of JAXDAO010000009.1, from coordinate 2,550 downwards.
TAACTGACCAAATAGCCATAGCCATCGAAGCAGCAACAGCGAGAACGATTATCACAAATAGCACAGGATTCTCAGAAACTAAATTGAAAGATAAAGGCAAAACGGATTGAAGTTGAGGGTCGGTAACTGTAGGTGAACTTGTAGGCGTAGGTGTTGCTGATCCAGTAATCGGTGTTTTTGTTGATGTTGGTTCAACAGTTGGAAAGACAACTGTTGCGGGAACAAATTGTTTGCTTTCGTCTATTGAATAGATATAGGCGTCTTGACCTTGGAATTCCGTTGGTAATTGACCGATTTTGAAACCATCACCGGTAGTTTCACAGTAATAGTAGGTGTCGTTGGAATCAGCAGGATAAGTCCAGTAGGTACCGCGAAGGTTCTGACCCAAAACACCTACTGCATAGTGATCAGGTGGGTTTATGTAGACTGTACCATAGCCCATGATTAGGGTTAAGGTGGCGAAAAGTACGGATGTATCTTCGCAGTCTCCACCATCATCGACCAGAGTTTCAATCGGGAATCTTGGGTATTCATCTTTGCCGGTAGTAACTGAGTCAGATGTGTAGGGTAGACTTTGGACAAACGCTAATACAAAACTTACTTTGTCATATGCGTCGTAGCCTTGTTCTGTGGTGATTTTGTCGAGGGTCTGCGCTAAAACCTTTACATAATAGTCCTCAGTTGTTGTGAGAAAACCATAACCAGCAGGTCCATCGCGGGTTCTCCTCTGGACAGACACATCTTGGTATGCATCATAGAGGGCTTGTGGTATGCTCAGGTTCCATGTCCAATGTTGTCCTGAGTAATCCCATGCAAAACTTTTCTCATAGAAAGCTGGAGCCTGTGCAATTGCATTATCTGACAGAACAATAGGCGTCGATATAATGAAAACTAATGAGATAAGGAAAAATGATTTCATTTGTTTGCTCTTAAATACGGTCGAGTACATACTGACCCTTTGAGTAACCTTAATGATTAAAGGTCTGGCGTTTAAAAGTTCCCCTAAAGTAGGCTTGTTTTGTTACTGTTCAACTAAAGCAGCAGAATCAGGTTTTACCTTGTTTGATGATTCCATAGCTCTGCTTCTTCCATAAATCCCGGAACTTGTTATAATAATCTACTGGTTGAAAGACGGGTGCATAAGTGAGCTGCCATTCTAATCCGCACTTACAAACTGCATATGCTTGCTTGTTTCTTACGTCAGCAAAAATCTGTAAAAGCTCTTTTCGGCATTTAGGACAGTAATAGGGTCCATTTACCATTTGCTTAGCGTCTTTTGTCAAGATTTTTATGCGGCTACTGGGAATCCTTTGCCTATCTTTCTCGGTGCTCATCATCTCATCTTACAACAAATATTGCCAGCCATTATAGATATACTATTCCATGTAGAAGAGCACTTTTCCATAGTGCAGTCAAATACCCTAGTTAACCGATTTAAACCTAGATAAACTTAAATTTCTCAGAAGATATGGCTTATCCAGCGCGGCCGTCGTCTAGTCTGGTTTAGGACTTTAGCCTTCCAAGCTAATGATCCCGGGTTCAAATCCCGGCGACCGCACCAAACTTCTCACATTATTTAAATATTAAATACCCGTATTGGCGATATTACATTTTGTTAAGCTGAATAAATTTGAACAATATATTCAAAGTCGCAATCACAATTCTGCTAATAGCTGTAATTATATCTTCGATTTTTTTAGTAAACAGTTTGTTCAGTCTACCGATGCCAAACAGGCAATTTTATGTTGGCGTCGAATACGCATACGCAGATGATGCTACGCAACTCAAAGCATTAGTCGACAAGGTTGCATCTTACACTAACCTTTTTGTCATTGGCTCACTTGGAATCGCGTTCAATCGAACCGCACTTGACGAGTCCTGCGACTACATAAATCAGGCAGGGTTAAACTTTATTGTTCTCTTCACAGGCATAGACCAGTATACCAAATGGCCAGATAACTACGAAATAACGGACTGGATGGTTGATGCCCAGCATAAATACGGCGAAAAATTCCTTGGCATCTACAAGATCGATGAACCAGGCGGCAACCAGCTTGATAATGGATCATCCCAAATAATCAACACAACCACAACCTACACCGATACTTCAACAAGTTACGTCGATTACCTTTCGCAAATGATCAACTACTACCACCCTTACACGCCAGGAGTTTTCACCGCTGACTTTGCCCTCAACTGGTTTGATTATAAAGCAAACTACACAGGCGTCTTTGCCGAGTTTGTAGGTAACGAGAGTGAAAACCGAATAATCGCTCTCAACCGAGGTGCTGCATCGGCATTCCAGAAGGATTGGGGCATAATCATTAACTGGAAATACAATCAACCACCACATTATCTTGAAAGTGGCACAGAACTCTATGATGATCTAGCGCTATCTTACAGTGCAGGTGCAAAGTACAGCATAGTTTTTAGTTACCCGAACCTAACAAGCACAGAATATGGCATTTTAGAGGAGGAACATTTCTCTGCGCTTAGAAAGTTCTGGGTTAATCTGCAGTCTAACCCCGACGGCTTCGGCGATAACCAACC
>JAXDAO010000008.1:0-3650 GCA_034679745.1 Bathyarchaeia archaeon | reverse complement strand
AGGGTGCCCGTTGAAATAGATCATTCCGTTGCCAGGCCTGTATAGCCCTACCAAGAGCTTGACAAGCGTTGATTTACCAGACCCAGAAGGACCAACAAACGCGATTGTCTCCCCCGTTTTTACTTCAAAAGAGATTCCGTCAACAGCATTAAAGGATGCGGTCTTGTGCCGAAACGTGACGTTCTCGAATTTAATAACCTGCAACTCATCGATAATTACCGGTTCTTCCGGGTTCTGTTCGATCGGTTTCTGCATCAGTTGATGGAAACTATTTACGGACGCTCCCACCTCCTGATAGCTGATAATGAAACTCCCAAGTTCCTGCAAGGGTCCGAAGATGACCGTGGAGATGAACTGCATAGAGATTAGTTCGCCAGTTGTGAGGACATTGCGAAATATTAGCCAAAGAAGGATGAACAAAATCGAACTCTTCAATATGTTGAGTGCAGTTCCTTGTAGAAACGTCAAAGAACGGACTTTTTTGACTTTTGTCATCTCAAGGTTGAATATCTTTAGCGTCTGATCCTGTAGACGGCGAATTTCAGGAAAGGTCAACCCTAGACTCTTAACTAACTCGATGTTACGGAGTGATTCTGTAATTACACCTGACATCATGTTCGTTTCGCGGTTAATTGCCCGTTGGGTTGTCTTGAGTTTTTTACTTAATACCCCAGTGATCGATCCAAATACAACAATACCGATTAAAAAAATCGGTATTAGCATCCAGCTCTTTGTTATGGAATACACGATGAGGAAACCCATTCCTATTATAGAAGAGAAAAGAACGTTGATGGCTGTATTGATGAATACCTGGGTGTCCATCCTCACTTTCTGCAATACCGAGAGTGTTTCACCACTTCGTTGGTCTTCGAACTCATTATAGGACAGACGGAGAGTCTGTTTCAACCCATCGTTGAATATCTGCATACCGAACTTCTGTACCGCAAGACGTGTGAAATAATCTTGGAAAGCTTTTGCCAGGCGAGCGAACAATGCAATAATGATCGCCAACCCCAGCCAGAAGAGCACGCCATTAACAAGATCCGACTCTACAAGGTTCCCTGGATTCAGGGCGTAATCATCGATGATTTTGCCAAAAATTACTGGATCGATGAGGTTCATTAGTTGACTTATACCTGCGAGGAAGAGTGCAATAACAATCAGCCATTTCTGCGGCTTCAAATACTTCCAGAGGATCTTCATTTTTGTAGGTTCTGTGCTTCAAGTGTTATCTAATGCGTACTTGAAGTCACTTTTAAAAACTATTAACAATGCACGTCAATAAAGAATGTTTTGTGGGTGAAATTTTGATTTTATGTTAGAATGTTATGCCTAACCACAATATTTTAGCCGTCAACGTTTCCTGATTAAGGGTTGTTTAAATTTATTCTGCAGGAATGCAGATTCTGCTTTTAGAGTCTACTTTTAAAGCGACTTAATCCTCCATGTTTTCCTGCGCCTATTTAGTGGGGTACGCGCTTTTACAACTTAACAAAAAGCGTGAAATGTTAATAAGGGCTTCACTTGAAAGATAACCTTCATGCCTAAGCCGTCAAAAACAAAACCCAAGCAGAAAACCCCGTCCAAACGCAAAGTAGAGCCTGAAGCCCCAAGCATAACAACCAAAAAGTCTTATTGGGTTGTCCTTGCAGGGGTTTTGGGTGTGGCGTCGGCGATTTTGGCAGTATCGATGGGGCTTGACACTGTGCGGACCGCGATTTTGGTTGTTACAGTCTTGGTGCCGATTGGCGTTTACGGCTACATCAGGGTTACACCCTCGAATTTGTCGCTTTCTAAGAGGCTGACTTTCCTGTTCATTGGGGCATCAGTCATCGGTTTCAGCATCTGGGCGGCAATCGTGCTGATCGGTGGTGTCTATGGGCTTACGGCGTTGTTGATGGATGCTTTGGGTGGCCAATTCTTCATAATAACCAGCTTGGTAATCTGCCTCTCCGCAGGTGTCTTGGTTGGAGAATTAATCGGTAAAAATAAAGCGGTACAACAACGCATATTCAACTGACTCGACGAGAAAGGGTGATTTCAGCTTTATTTGCGCCATTTTTTTTGTTTGCCCCAGAAGCTTTAAGAGCACAAACCCTTTGCATTTTCTAAACGATTAAGAGGACATAACTCCAGATGAAAATCGGCATAATGACACGAAACCCAGAAGCGTGGAGCAGCAGCCAAGTTCGCGAAGCACTCAGCAGGCGTGGAATTGCTTATGAATGTTTTACTTTTCCTAAGCTAGTTGCGAGGTTGGCGTATAGACCCTACTTTAAGGTTAGCAGCACAAGCATAATCGACGACTTGGATGCATTGATTATTCGCCCAATCGGACGCGGCAGCCTTGAGGAGTTGGTGTTTCGTATGGATATGCTCTACAAACTGGAGCGCCAAGGATTTTACATGGTGAATCCGCCGACGGCGATTGAGCACTGCGTCGACAAATACGACATCCTAGCCCTCCTCGAAGATGTAGGAGTACCCGTCCCACGCACACTAGCAACCGAAAGCGTCAATGAAGCCATAAAAGCCTTCAAAGAACTCGGCGGCGACGTAGTCGTCAAACCCATATTTGGCAGCAGAGGTCAAGGCGCAACGCGAGTCAACGACATAGACATCGCCGATACCATCTTTAAAGCCATAACCTTCCACCACGGTGTCATCTACATGCAAGAATTCGTCGAACATGGCCACAGTGATATCCGCGCATTCGTCTTAGGCGACAAAGTTATCGCATCAATGCGCCGCGTAGCCCAGGGATGGAAAACCAACTACAGCCAAGGAGCAAAACCTGCACCTACAGAAATCAGCGAAGAATTCAAAGAATTAGCCGTAAAAGCCGCAAAGGCAGTTGGCTGCAAAGTTGCAGGCGTAGACATCCTCGAAGGACCCAAAGGACCATGCATAGTTGATGTCAACAGCCAGCCCGGCTGGAAGGGCTTGCAGGTTGTAGCTAAAGTCAACATCGCCGAAGAAATCGTAAAGTTTGTACTGAAAGAAATAAAGAAGTAGAGTTGCTACTTTCTTTACTTGTAAATATCTAATATTTTGCTTTTCTGCAGTATCAGTATAATCGCACCACAAACTGCTATCGCAGGCACAAGGTAGGACGCATTATAAATGGCCGAGTAAATTAATGGACTCACACCCTCAGGTGCATACATAGCAAAGAACACCACACCCGAAGCAAAGTGACAGAAGAAACGGCCTACACCAGCGATTAGCACACCGATCGCGGGCCCAGCAGCGGTTAGATTGCGGAACAAACCAGCTAAACCCAAGCACGCAAACGCCAAAGGATAGTCAAGGATCAGCTGCACAGGATGAACTATAAAGGACGGCGTCAACGCAAAGTCAACAAAGCCAAAGACTACACCGGCAAATATACCGATTTTAGGTCCACGTCGAATCGCTAGCCAAAGAATGGGCACCATGCCAAGGTTTATGGAGCCTCCTTGGGACAAGCTGAAGAAAAAATGGCTAACAAGGGACAAAGCACCAGCCAAGGCAACAAAAATTATTATTTCTGAAAGGATTTTTGTTTGAAATATTGGTTTGTAAGGTTTAGATGGTTGATTGATTTGGGTATTCGTTTCTTTTTCCCTCCGCCAGTATTACCTGGTTCAGGTTCGCAGGGTCGACAGAAG
>JAXDAO010000007.1:0-3383 GCA_034679745.1 Bathyarchaeia archaeon | reverse complement strand
GCACTCGATAGCGCCGATTCGTACATTTCTTGCTGTCGTTGAAGCTGGTCTAATGTGTCTTGTTGAGTTGTGACTGTTACTTCTGAATGGAGTGATTTGATAGCGTTTGCAACTGTGTCTACGATGTCACTGTTAGTAGTGAATACTTTCATGCTTGTTATGTAGCCGGTGTTGTTGGTTATTCTTTGAGTGTCAGAGAGAGGCATGTATAGAATTATTTGATCTGTGGTTGATGTAGGTTCATAGATGCCGACTACGGTGAAGATTTCATTTAAGATGGTAACATCGTCGCCTACACCTGCATCAAAGTAGGCTGAATTATTCTCAGTTAGTAGAACAACTTGGTTGTCTCCAGCCTGTAGTTTTCTTCCTTCAAGAATTGTTGTTGGTTGTATCGCGTAGTTCGATACTAGATTATCGGTTAAGGATATTCCTTTAATTGTATAGTCAGTGACTTGTATCGTAAACGTTCTGTCCATCATCGTGACTGTTTCGTTGCTGTCGCCTTCGGATGCTTCAAGTACATATTCTACAGCTGCTACGCCATCGATGTCTTCGATATCATAATATAAACTAGCATTCATAGGAGTGGATGACCCTTGAGGCCCTCCAAATTGACCGCCTACGCCAGTAAATCCACCGAAGTTTTGAGGACCACTGTCACTCGAACTTGAGCTGCTGCTCCAGCCGCCGTTGGGACTTCCAGCAGGTGGAACATTTTGCGTCGATGGAGTTGTGTCGGGTCGAAAACCGAAACCAGCGAAATTCGGCGACATTGAAACGTCGATTTGACTTAATGTTTCATTAATCGACGCGCTTGTTTGTGCGATTGTGTTGCCTAGATTATTTGCCATCGCAGTGGTTGATTCCTGATTGGCTAATAGTCCTGCGGGAATTGATACCATGATTGATAATGAAATGCTTAAGGCAATAATAATTAGAATTGATCTGACTTTACGTCTTGAAAGATTTCTTATTGCTCTACTGATTGTTCCCATCTATAGCACCTAAATTTTAAGCTGACATGAGGGTCAACCAAGAAGGGAAGTGAAGGGGTATTTTTGGGCAGTTTTGGGCTTGGCCGTTTTATCGGCGTTTTCAGATCCCTTCTTGGCTGTCTCTTTGTTGCCTTTGCGGCAAAGCGTTATTAAATAATTTTTCAAAATCTTACCCAAATCTAACCCTAATTGGCAAATGCTTCCACAACATTTGTATTGATTTTAGGATTAGCCATTTCGTACTTCTGTTAAAAAAAGCGCACATTTATTACTTAAGAGCTAAACAAGGATTCTAAAGAATCGTATCACGGAAAGGTAAGAATGTCAGCAAATGCGCGTTCACTAAAATATTTGCTTGGATGGCTAATTGCTGGCACTCGAGGCGGACCGACCCGTGCACGAATTATTGAAGCGTTAAAAGAAACCCCGCAGAACGCGAATCAACTGGCAACTCTTCTAAAGATGGATTATAAAACGATGCGGCATCACATTGAGGTTTTAGAGAAGAACAAAATGCTAACGTCTGTAGGTGACAGGTATGGTGAGACATATTTTCTTTCACAAGTACTTGAGGACAATTACGCCTTGTTTGAGGAGATTGCGAAGAAAATCGGGAAAAAGTAGAAAAGGGAGAACATGAAAGAGGGAGAAACAATGAACAGAACACAAAAAATCGCAATAATGCTTGTTGTCTTGTTAGGTTTATCTGCTATGCTAGCAGTGATTATTTCGTCTTACCAGGCGAGTCAATTCATTGGTTTTCCGTTTATGCCAAGAGAATTTAGGATAAATCCTGCCGATATAGAATTGTATTATATGGTTCAAACAGTTCTTTCAACTGTCAATATCGTACTGACTGCTGTATTGATTTTTAATTATGCGGGTATTTACGCTAAAACAAAGTCGGAATTTACGCTTGGATTGTTACTATTTGCATTAATGCTACTGATTAAGGACGTTGCATCAAGTCCATTCATAATTGGGCTAGGTGGATTTAGTATGTTTGGTTTGGGACCATTTGCTTTTCTACCAGGTCTCTTTGAAATGGCCGCGCTGCTGGTGCTATTCTATCTAAGCGTAAGATACTAACGTTTCACCCTCTTTCCGTAGTTAGACAGTGTTGGGCTCAATTTGGAAATAATTTTTTAAAGAAGCTAACTGATGTTACTGAACCATGACACAAGACAAAAAAAGTAACATGAAAGTTACAGCTTTGGCAATAATTTGTGTAATGCTAACGGCAAGCACTGTTGGCGCATTAGTATTCTACTTTACTAATCAATCTCAGAATGCTGAGAAAGATCAAACTATCGCATCATTAAACCAGCAAATCGTGACACTCCAAGAACAAATTGACTCAACATCAGGCACAACCGCTGCATATTCAGCACAAATTTCCTCGCTACAATCACAATTAGCCCAGTGCAATCAATCTTTGACAAGCTTGATTAGTGAATACCAAAATTTGCAGAAAATCGCCAGTTTATCAGCTTATGGCAACATGTTTAACAATGGCTTTAGCCAAGATGCAAATTCATCAACATCTCTTTGGAGTGGAACAATAGATTACGCAGGGTATATCTTAATTGAAGCAACATCGAACGTAACCTCAACTTACGCTCAAGTCCATAACCTCTTTGGTAGCACCTATGCTTTAGCATACAATCAAACTTTGGGAATGTCGGGAACAATAGTGTTCGCAGTTTTGCCTGGTACATTAGAAATTATGATTGGAAACGTAAACGAAGCCGCAACAGTAAACGCCACTGCAATATATCATTATTAATACCCTTTCTTTGTTTAACAGCTATAAAGTACAATATGTACTTTTAAAATGGAGATTTCCCTTCTTATGCCCTACCCTGCCTCAAATGAGCCAAAATCCAACAGACTGGTACACGAGAAAAGTCTCTATCTGTTACAGCACGCCCATAATCCTGTAGATTGGTACCCCTGGAGCAGTGAAGCTTTCGAAAAAGCTAAAACAGAAGGTAAACCAGTTTTCGTGTCTATAGGTTACTCATCTTGTCATTGGTGCCATGTTATGGAGAAAGAATCTTTTGAGGATTCAGATGTAGCGCAAATAATGAACCGCGCTTTTGTCTGTGTGAAGGTAGATCGCGAGGAACGTCCCGACATAGACGCTATCTATATGGCTGCTTGCCAAGCGATGGGGCGAAATTGCGGCTGGCCCCTAAATGTGATTATGACACCCAACAAAGACCCTTTCTTTGTCGCCAGCTACATACCTAAAGATAATCGTTATGGCACAATAGGTATGCTTAGCCTTATACCTCAGATTGAGCAAATCTGGAAGAACCGCCGAAGCGAATTAGAAGCCATGGGCAAGGAGCTTAAAGACCAAATCGGCAGCCAAATCCAACC
>JAXDAO010000006.1:0-2742 GCA_034679745.1 Bathyarchaeia archaeon | reverse complement strand
GCGGAGGATTTGGAGAAACGGAAGCTGTCTGCAGACGTCGTGTCTGAAAAGAAAGCGGTTGAAATTGGGTTTGGCAAGATTATAGAGCGATTCATTCCCGCGTACAAGGACCTTAATTTGCAGTTTGCAGAATGCAGGCCGCTATTTGATCCAATCGATATCATCGTGTTCAACGGTTTGCTGGATAGAAACGTTGACCACATAACGTTTCTCGAGATTAAATCTGGGAATTCAGACTTGAACAAACATCAGAGACTTATTCGGGATGCCATAGCTGAAAACAAAGTTGACGTGAGGATTCTCTAATGAACGAACTACTCGATGTTTTTCAGTCATTTAGGAAGATTCTTTGTGTGTGCCCTTGCTGCGGAGAAATCGTAAGGATGAGTGACCTGCATTTGAAATACTCAGGCGAAACACCCAAAACTTGGCTGGATGAATACGAGCTGCAACTTCTCGCATTAGAGGAAAAAGAGCAGGTATTTGAGGCTAAAGAAGCAGAACTGCGCGGAAAGGCTATTGAACGTGGCAGAAACAAGGTTCCCATTCTGGTCAAGAATTGCTTGTGCCCAGAATTCAAGAGTCTGGAATACGACCCCTATGACATAAAGGCGATTATGGACCCGGTGGATTTTGTGGTTTTCGACGGCTTAAACGAAGGAAAGCAAGTACAAAGCGTAACCTTCCTTGCCAAAATTACAAACCCACAAATGCGCAGAGTCACAAATTCCATTAAAACAACGGTATCAAGGGGTAGCTACGACTGGAAAGTAGCCAGAATAACCACAAAAGGAAAAGTGGAATTCGAACACAAGAACCCTACATGATAAGTGAAAGCCTGTCAACTTACTGTTATCTCGAGCTCCTAGATTTTGGGATAATAACGTTTTAATGCCGATTTCAAGAGAACAGTCTGTGATGAGCCTTACAGAGCGGGAACGAACAATTCTCAAACTTGCCAAGCAGGGACTTAGCGACTATAGGATAGCCCGCAAAATACACACTGACCCACCAAGCGTCACCCGCTCACGCAAAAACGCCTACAAGAAACTCCTACATGCCCTAACAGACTTGGAGTGGGCAACAAAAGTAGGAGTGAGCATTTTCAGCTCTGATAATATGGTAAGGGCATACCAATTTTTCCTTTGAAGAACCTGGATATACCCAACCGAGAAGTTGTTGTTCGGCTACAAATCAGGCCCATCAACAACTATCACTGCCACAATCCAATGCCTAGCGAATCACAGTGTCTCCAGAGGAGGCAACGCCCACGCTACCAAAGGCATGCAACGCCAAAAAAGCTATTGTTTACAGAGTGAATGTTATCACTGAATTTCATAGCAGTAAAATGCTTATATAGTCTTTTACTTTTATGAAATGCTATGAAAAATTCCACTCCGCAATACGCCTTCAACAAGACAGAAATACAGTTGCTTAGAGAGCTCGCTGAGGGCAAGCAATCTTTCCTGCAAATTAAGAAGCTTCTTCAAATAAAATCAGCATTCCTCTCGCGCAATTTGAAAAAGCTCCAGCAGAAGGGAATTATCCAAACCGCTGCAGAAGGAAATAGAAAAAACGCATATTTTAGTGAGACTAAGCATGCTTCTCTTCTTAGGGACTTATTGTTATCCTACGATTTTATGGATTGGGAAAACATACTTAGTGGGAAATCAATCGAAATCCTTTTCCAAACCCTCGATAACGGCGATTTATCAGGTTTTTCAGGCGCTACACGTTGGCGCTACCTCAAAGAACTTAAAGCAAGAGGCATTATCACAGAAACTCAGAAGGGATACCGAATCAACACTCGCTTCTCCATACTCGCAGATTTCCTAAAAGAATACCAGCTGTATTTTGTTTCCAAGATTTCCAAGACTCTCTCTGAAAACTTTGTTATCCTTTGGCAAAACGGCATGGAATTTCTAGTTCGAGTACCTAATTCCGCAGAGGCGCCAACTGGAGATTTCCACAAAACCGCAACCTCAATTTTCCCCATGTATGATCTGCCACTCTCATCAGAATTTGACGTTTACTTCTACTCAACCACAAAAAAGACAATCAAGCCTGAGGATGCTTTGTTACATACACTTTTGTTGGAGCAGGGCAATGTGCGATATTCAACTTACGCTCTGTTGCTGCTTAAAAAAACGGAAAAACAAATAGACAAAACATACCTTCTCAGGGAAGCTGAGCATTTTGGGCTAGAGAACCAAGTGAAAGGCATGTTTGAATTCCTACAGACTCACATACGTTCCGAAGGGCATCCGCTCCCCACTTGGGACGACTTTGCTGACAAAGCCCGTGATTATGGAGTGACGGCTTAATGGCTCAAAGACGTTCCTTTAACAAGGACTATCTTAAGCAAGAATTCGATAAGCTAGACAACACAGCGAAACATTCTATTGCGCTTTATTTGATCGGCGGCGGCGCCATGACATTCTATGGTCTAAAAGTTGCAACCAAAGATACAGACATCATACTAACAAACCAAGAAGACCTAAACAGTCTACAAGCAGCATTAGGCACCATAGGTTACAAGGAACCAAATTCAATAATCATCACCAGAGCATACAACGAGATGCAAACTAGCGCCATACTGGAAAACCAAGATGGATTTCGCTGGGATCTATTTCTAAACAGAGTCTGCGGCAAATTAACCCTTTCCGCTGAGATGCAGAACAGAGCAACCCTACTCTATCAGGGCAGCAAACTCAAGATTTTCATAGCCTCAAAAGAGGACCT
>JAXDAO010000005.1:0-18555 GCA_034679745.1 Bathyarchaeia archaeon | reverse complement strand
AGTCCTTATTTTTGATGAGGTCATTACGGGGTTCAGGCTGGCTCTTGGAGGCGCTCAAGAATGTTATGGCGTTACGCCCGATATGACAACCCTCGGAAAAGTGTTGGGCGGCGGGTTCCCGATTGCGGCTTTTGCTGGCAAAGAAGAAATTATGAAGATGATTGCGCCAGCGGGCAAAGTGTATCAAGCTGGAACTTATAGCGGAAACCCCGTAAGCGTCGCAGCAGGGCTGGCTATTTTGAAATTTTTGCGCGAGAGCGGCAAAGAATTTTACTCCATGATGGAAAAGAATTGCGAGGCAGTTGTGGCTCCTTTGAAAAAGGCGATAAGTGAGTGCAACTTGAAAGTGCAGGTCAACCATTTAGCGTCTATGTTTCAACTATTCTTCACAGAAACTCCAGTCTATGACTACGCAACGGTGAAAACGTCCGACACAAACAAATTCATGGAATACCATGCGAAGTTGCTGGAGAAAGGCGTTTTTGTCCCTCCATCGCAGTTTGAGACATGTTTTCTCTCTGCATCGCACTCAGCTGAAGATTTAGACACAACTGTTGCTTGCCTCATTAGTGCGCTTCAGCAAGAAGAGATTGCGTAACAAGAGCTGTTGGTGATTCAGTCCTGCGTGTCTCCAGTAACATCACTCGCTTTTCCATTTTGCTTAAATCTCTTTGTCTGCCGCCTTCTTGGATTCAGGTTGAAATTACTACTAAGTGTAATCTGCGTTGTGAAATGTGTTTTAGAACCAGTACGCACCCTAACTTGAGTTACGACATGAGTACCGACGTTTTTAAATCGATAATAGATCAATCTTGGCGTTCACGGCTTATGAAACCAATTATCAAAATTATTGGTTTAGGAGAACCTCTTCTAAATCCAAATGTGGTTTCAATGGTGAAACATGCTAAAAGTAACGGTCTCACTGTGGAAGTAGTTTCAAATTTTACTCTTGCTAATCCAAAGCTTTCAGAAAGCCTTGTGGAAGCGCAACTAGATTATTTGGGAGTATCCATGGATGCGGCGTCACCTCAAATTTTTGAAAAAATTCGGACAGGGGCAAAATTTGAGGATGCAATCAACAACGTTAAAGAGATTTTGAAAATCCGAAATAGCAAGAATTCTGCTAAACCTAAAGTTTTTTTCCGTTCAACAATCAACGAAGAAAATTCTGATGAGATTTCAGCAATTAAAGAACTTGCCAAGAGCATCGGCATTGACCACGTTGTTTTCTCAAATCAAATTGTATCCAGCAAAGAAAACGATACACAGCCGTCTCACACAACACCTAGCTCAAGAAAACCACACAACACTTCGTCATGGATTAAGAAGAAAGCGTCTTTATGTCCTGCCATGAGGCGATGTTACGTAACTCATGACGGCAAAGTCATGCCCTGCAATTTCATGATGATGCTGATACCTCGAGAAGATTATCCGCTATTTGAGTTTGGCGACGTTACCCAGCTCTCTTTGCTTAGTATATGGTTTTCGAAGAGGTACAGACAATTTAGAGTTCAGAAAGCTTTAGGTTTTCACCCTTATTTTTGCAAGAACTGTCCCGCTTTATCTAGTACTGACTCGTTTGCAGGTGGGTTCGCGAGTCGAAGGCATAGACGACTGGTAGCGGCAATGAAAATAATTGGATGGTAAATTTATGGGCAAAAACCGAAATTTAGGCTGGTTGGATAGGAAGCTTGCGGGTTTACGCTCTTTTGACGGCTCACTTCTTAGTTATGTGAGTTCTTCCCCTGATGTTAAGCAGCTTACAGCGACGTTCGGCGTTGATTCTGCTGACGTCTTGAAGTTGGATGCTAACGAAAACTTTTTTGTTGCTCCCAGTTTTCTTAATGGGCTTTTTCTGGAGGTTCTTAAGGATGTTGATTTGCGGTTTTATGACTCAAAGATACTGGTCGACCTTCGAAAAGCTTTAGGCAGATACGCTAATGTGCCTTCTGAATGTGTAACAGTGGGTAGTGGAAGCGAACAGTTGATTGCTTTTATTGTGCAGTTTTTCTTGGAAAAGGGCGATGAAGCTATTTCAATTGTGCCCAGTTTTTTCATGTATGAAAAGCGAGTTAAATTGAGCGGTGCCAAGTTAATTACGGTGCCCATCAAAGCGGATTTATCCCTTGATGTTGATGAGATTCTGGGGAAGGTCACGGAGAAGACCAAGCTGATATTCGTTTGTTCGCCGAATAATCCTACAGGAAACCAGTTCAGTTGGGGCGAAATTGAGGCTTTAGCTGACAAGTCTTCTGCAGTTGTCGTGGTGGATGAGGCTTACGCAGAGTTTGGAGATTATTCTGTTTGTTCTTTAGCTGTGGATAAGAAAAATGTAGTTGTGCTCAGGACGTTTTCTAAGGCGTTCGGTTTGGCGGGGTTACGGTTTGGTTACGCTGTTGCTAACAAGGATTTAATTTCAGGCTTTTCCGAGATAATCCCTTACACTGTAAACACGGTTACAGCCAGATACGTTCAAAAGCTAATAGATAAAGTTGAAGTTGTGCAAAAATGGACGGAGACGGTTAAGACGGAGCGGGAACGATTTGTTAAGGAATTACGTCTTATCAGTGGAGTAAAGGTTTTGGATTCAAAAGCGAATTTCATCACGTTTAAGCCTCATAAAAGCGCGGAATATGTTTACAACGAACTTTTAAAAAGAGGTGTTATCGTGAAAGACCTTGATGAATTACCTATAATTGGTCATTGTTTACGCGTTACTGTGGGGCTTCCTCATATGAATGACCGTTTTCTAAAGGCTTTTTCCGAAATAGCTCACCAAGCAAACTAGTCACATGTTATACGTTTTCTGCTGTTTGTATCGCGATGCAGTTGCTGAAGGAGCTTGAGACTTTGACTGTCAAGGACAATTTGGGGATAGGAAAAAACAACCACCTAACTATTCATGGAGTGGATATCGTTGAACTCTGTGAAAAGTATGGCACTCCCCTTTTTGTTTTTGACGAAGCCAACCTTATAGAAACCTTTAGCAGATTCCGACAAGCATTCGAGAACGTCCACCCCAACATCATGGTCTGTTATTCTGTAAAGACCAATAACAATCTGGCTATCTGCCAAATACTCAACGAGACAGGAGCCTATGCAGAAGTCGCTTCCGAGCTTGATTTACATGTGGCTTTAACAGCTGGTTTTCCTGGCGAGAGGCTAATCTTTGATGGGCCATTCAAGCCTAAAGCCGCTTTGAAAAAGGCTATGGAAGAAAAGATTTTGCTCATTAACGTGGAATCTTTTACCGAGTTGGAAAGGGTAAACAGCGTTGCAGAAGAAATGGGAATAAAACAGGCTATCGGTATTAGAGTAAATCCTTTCAAGGATCCGGGCTTTTCCAAATACACAAATATGCTACGCCTTATCAAAGCTGCTCATTGCAACCTCGATAGCAGATTTGGTTTTTCCGTAGAAGAAGCGTATGCTGCGTTCAAACGGGCGATGGCACTCCAAAATTTGAGCGTAGAAGGAATTATGTCGCACCCCTATCGTTCAGCAACAAAAGCGCTGCTGCCCCTAATGCAGAAAATTCGCAAGTTTGGCGTTAGAATCAAATATATCAACATAGGCGGCGGATTTAACCCAGGTAACTCTCGTTTCATCGGGAGCAATGACTTGATTTTTGACTTTCTGAGGCGGAAAATCGGTTTTAAATCTAAACTAACTAAATTTGGGAATGTCTGTGACATAGAGTCTATTGCCAAGTCAATAATAGGCGAAATTAAGCAGAGCTTAGGCGGTTTGTCTGATCAGACAATAATTGTTGAGCCAGGACGCTTTATTACCTCTTCTGCCGGAATTTTGCTTACGCGTGTTGATAATGTTAAAAATGCTGGTGGCTACAAATGGGTGATGGTGGACGCTGGGACTAATCTGGTCCCCCGCTTCGGCGCCATAGAACTGCGCAAAGTAGTTGTTGCAAACAAAGTTTCCAACCCGCCAGAAGAGGAAGTCAACATAGTAGGTCCGTTGCTTTATGATGAAGATTTCATTGCACTAAAAACCGCACTTCCTAAAGTGTCCGAAGGAGACATACTTTCAATTTTTGGCTGTGGCGCCTATACGCTTTCGAGGTCAAATCAGTTTCTCCATCCTCGCCCAGCTGCGGTTCTCTTGAATTCAAAAGGCGACGTCGAGGTTATACGCAAGAGAGAGACTCTTGACGATTTCCTCTGTAAAGACAGGGCGATTTAAAAGGCATTTCAGAACATATTGCCTTATTAATGGTCGTAGTTAGGCTTGGTTAACCATGGCGTGTTAATCGCTGAAGGGTACAATCCTGTTGCCCTTTCAGTTTTGAGGTCATTGGGACAAAAGGGCATAAACACTGCCCTCATGACGAGTTTTCCCTACTATATTTCTCGTTTTTCCAAGTATTGCAAAAAGCAGTTTTTGGTTCCCTCCTCGGGTCGCGAAAAAGAATACGCAAAAGCAATAGAGAAAATCGTTAGGAAAATGAAATTTGAGGCTCTATTTCCCATATATGAATGGTCTCTTATGCCCGTTTCTAAGAACAGAGACAAACTCCTTCCATATGTGAAGCTTCCAATTGCGAGCCATGAGTCAATACTCAAGTGTTTCGACAAACTTTCAACAATTAACTTGGCTATTGAAAAAGGGGTTCCAATTCCTCAAACATGTTTCGTGCATAACCTTGCTGAGCTTAAACAAGTATCAGAGGAAGTAACTTACCCCGCAGTGGTTAAGCCGCGATGGTCCATGGTTTGGAAAGGCGACCGCGCTTTCCATAGAAGAGGCAGTCTAGTAACTTCTGCCGCAGAACTCGTAGCCGCCTATACCATTATAAATAGGTATTTTCCTCATCCACTAATACAAGAGTATATCCCAGGAACAAACTACTCGATTGCAGCTTTATACAACAACGGCAAACCTAGGGCATTTTGCTGCATTAAAGTTCATAGAGCATGGCCTCCTTTAGGCGGCAACAGCTGTTTCCGCGAAAGCGTTCCAATGAATCTGAAAATGAAGGAATACGCCAAAACGCTGCTTGGAGCCTTGAATTGGCACGGAATAGCTGAAGTCGAATTTAGGTTAGATTCCAGAGATAACGTTCCCAAATTGATGGAGATTAATCCACGTTTCTGGGGTTCCTTGAGTGTTGCAGTAAAAGCTGGAGTCGACTTCCCCTACTTACTGTACCGCATAACCATGGATGGAGACACTCAAAAAGTTTCCCACTACAAGGCGGGCGTTAAAGGTCGATATCTTGAACAAGATTTACTGCATATCTTTAGTCTTTTCAAAAGCGCCTCATCTAATCCGACCGCTCAGACCCAAAAAAGATTGAGAATGCTAATGAATTTGCTGAAATTCTACGAACCAGGAGTTTTTTATGACCTGCTAGAATTGCGTGATCCGCTTCCTTTCTTCTTTAGTTCAGCCTTATCTCCTCTTGGACTGGTGAGGTATTTGCGAGAGAGGACTTATGCTTGGGCGCCTCCAGGGGTTCGAATGTAACATGGCTTGAAGGTTTATTTGATTTTTGTGAGGGTGAAATATGAGTAACCTTAGAATAATCGACAATCCCCAGCAAAGCGAGTGGGCTTCTTTTCTGGACAAGTTTGTTACTGGCAACCTTCTGCAAACGTTTGAGTACGGCGAAGTTGCAAAGATGACTAATCCTCACACTCGGGTTGTAAGGCTTTTAACAGTAAATGATGATCATACCGTAGCTCTGGTTCAAGGCAGATATAACAGACGATTCGGATTTGGCGACCGCTTGGAAGTAGGTGGCGTTTATGGGACAGGTCCTTTGGTTGCCAACGTAAAAGATAAGGAACAAGTTTTCAGGGACTTGATTACAACTTTGGAAAAATGTTCAACTAAGAACAGAGTCTCCGAGGCTTATATTTACAGGCCTGAAAAAGATCCAGTTTTAAAGGATATGGGTTATTCTCTCATTACCGTTTTTAACGTTTACAAAGTTAATCTCTCTAAGACCGTAGATGAACTTTGGAAAAACTTGGCGACTAACAAAAGGCGGAACATTAAAAAAGCCCAAGAACGAGGTGCCGAAGTGGTTGAAGGCGTAAGTCACGATGATCTCGTCTCTTTTTATGAACTATACGGAATTGCAGGTAAAAGAGTTGGATTCATACCCCATCCTTTCCATTATTTCAATTCCTATCTTGAAATCTTAGGAAGCGACAGAGTACGAATTTTTCTAGCAGTTTTCAATGGAAAACCCGTTGCCGGAGTTTTTGTCGTCATCCACGGTGACACTGCTTATGCATTAGGCGCTGGTTCCCGAAAGGAAGTTTGGCATGTTAGACCCAACGACATACTACACTGGAAGGCGATGGAATGGGCTTGCAAAAAAGGTTTTTCATACTATCATATGGGTCATGTTAATGAGCCTCCGCCAACTGATGGGTCAGCTGGATTAGGTTTATGGAGATGGAAAAGAGAATGGCGTGGACAGCTGGAAAAAAGGTATCTCTATCATAAAATTTACATGCCACGGTTCAAGAAGTTTGTTTTAACTCCGTACGAGAAGACCTACAGTTTTATGCGGAAAGCACGCTCTTGATTTCCATGTCTATAGGCTTTATTTCGAGATAAGCGCCTTTTTAGCTTAAAATTGACGAAAATCAGGGATTCGTTTTGAAAGTAAGAGAAGCTAATGACTTTCAAAGTTTGAAGAAAATATGGAATGGCACTCTAAAAAGGAATCTATTAGGTGATAATGTTTTCTTAACTTGGGAATGGTTGTCTATCTGGTGGAAACATTTTGGAGAAGGAAGAAAACTGCTGACCCTTCTTGTTGAGGATGAAGATGAAATTTTAGCCATTGCCCCTCTCATGTTATCCAAGTACAAGCTACCAGGCTTTGGGACATTTAAGAAAATAGAGTTTTTGGGAACCCGGACCTCTGACTATAACAATTTCATCATTTTGAAAAAAGAGACCGAGTGTTTAAGGCTCATAACAGATTATTTGATTAACTCGGTTACAGATTGGAATTGGATTGAACTTAAAGAAATTCCGGAAACCGCTGAAAATGCAGGTTATCTAGAAAGGATGTTTTCAGCGTCTCAGTGCGAGCTGAAGTTGAAAAAGCGTGTTTGCAACATCTGCCCGTATATTTCCTTGCCAAATTCGTTTGATCATCTCATGAAAGGCTTGAGCAAAAATATGCGGCAAAACCTTAACAAATACTTAAGAAAAATCAGCAAAAAGCATCGAGTGGAGCTGAAGCGATATGACGAGACAGACTTCTCGGTTAAAGAATCTATGGAAGTTTTCATAAGGTTAAATGAGGCGAGATGGGCATTAGAAGATCAGCTTGGGTCTTTCAGAAGCAAAGAAGACACTTTTCGAAACTTCCATATGGATATAGCAGAATGTTTCGCTAATGAAGGTTGGTTAGGTCTACATTTTCTTACGGCAGACGACGAGCCTGTTTCGGTTCAATATAGCTTCGAATATGATCAAAAAATGTGTTACTACCTTGCTGGATATGAACCGCGGTTCGCCGAATATTCGGTGGGGAATCTGATAATCATGTTTTTGCTGGAAAAATGCATAAAAAAGGGTTTCACTGAATATGACCTGATGAGAGGTAATGAGCCCTATAAACTGCTTTGGACCAGCACCTGCAGAAGAAACTTCGAAGTTAGGTTTGTTCGAAAAAATGCGCGCGATGGACTTCTAGATTGGATAACATGGACCAATACGATTAACAGTTTAGCTGGAAAACTTAAGCTATCTCTAAAAAAAGAGGTCTCTGCTTAAAATCTGTTTCACCTTCAAAGAAGAAAATACCCAATACTTTTTGAAAATTAGCTCACAAAAGCTTAAAAAGGGGTGGCACTGGCATATTGCGCATGGAAAAAAGAATTATTGTGTTTGCCCCCCATCCTGATGATGGAGTTCTGGGTTGCGGCGGAATAATTGCAAAAAGAATAAGCCAAGGATATGATGTTCTAATGGTTGTGTTAACGGATGGCAGACACGCTTTTTCTAACGTATTGGGTATAAACTCAAATCCAACCCCAGACGAAATGAAGGCGATTAGGATGGAAGAAGTGAAAAATGCAATAAAGGTGTTGGGCATGAGTGAAGAGCAATTATTGTTTTTAAATTTTGAGGATAGAAGCCTCGAGAGTAACGAAACAGAAGCTAAACAGAAAATCCTAAAAATATTGAAGGAGAATAGCTCCGTAGAAGTTTATTTTCCATGCGCCAAAGAGTACCATAAGGATCATCTCGTAACAAATCGCATCTTAGAGAGCTCCTGTAAAGAGCTAAATCTAACTGCGACCAAATATAGGTATACCATTACTCAAAGTTACGCGTATGTCGGTCCACTTCTGGATCGCTTTTTTAACTTATTCAAGCGAAACATGATTAGTTTTGATATTTCCAATTTTTTAGATTTGAAAGAAGAAGCAGTGAACAAATTCAGAAGCAAATTTTTGCTTTTGTCGAAACAAAAAAAACCAGCAACGGCGAGTTTTCGAAAATTCCTGAAAGAAAAGGAAGCGTTCTTTATAGACACATGAACTGATTGGCTTCTCACGATATAGCTCCGTAATCTAAGCAAGCTTAGCTAAAAATAACTGATTAATTCTGGGTTCGGATGAGGGTTGTGTGACGAAACTTTGAGAGTTGCAGTTGTTGGGCTAGGCAAAATGGGATTGCTGCACGCCAGCATTCTGAACGTAATGCCCGGGGTCAAATTGGCGGCTATATGCGAGAAGAGCTCATTTACGCGGAAATTGCTTAAGAAGATACTTCGTCAAGTTCCTCTTGTAGAAGACGTCAACGAGTTTTCTGGATTGGACCTTGACGCCGTTTACGTTACAACTCCTATTCCCTCGCATTTTAGTGTTGCAAAACTGGTGTTTCAAAAACGGTTGGCACGAAACCTGTTCGTTGAAAAACCTTTAGCGGCAAGCTATTCGGAAGCAAGAGAATTATGCGAGTTGGCGAAGCAGACCTGTAACGTAACCATGGTTGGTTACCTCAGAAGGTTTATGGTTACCTTTCTGAAAGCGAAAGAGTTGCTTTCTGAAAATGCCATAGGCGAACTTGAATCTTTTACAGTTAAAGCTTTTTCATCGGATTTCTGCGGTGTACATGATAATCCGCAAATTTCCATAGCGCGAGGTGGGGTTCTCAAAGATTTAGGTTCACACGCGATAGACTTGGCTTTATGGTTTTTCGGCGACACCCAACTAGATTCTGCTACGGTTAAATCTTTAACTGGTGAAGGCGCCGAGGATTCCGTCAATTTCACTGTTCACAGAAAATCTGATGGACTGAAAGGCGGCTTCTCTATTTCTTGGTGCGCTGAAGGCTATCGCATGCCCGAAGTTGTGCTGTCAATTTCAGGCTCTAAAGGACTGATTGAAGCAAATGATGATAAAGTCAGTCTCCGAAACAGCAAAGGCGAAGTCTCAACGTGGCATAGACCAGATCTTAACGACGCGGTATCTTTTTGGTTAGGCAGTCCAGAATTTTATCGTGAAAGCGCTTATTTCGTTAAATCCGTGCAAAAAAATTCGGCGGCAGAGCCAAGTTTTGAAACGGCTTCAAAAGTGGATTTCCTGATTGATTCGATACAGCGGAGGGCGGAGCGTCTTGGTTAACTTGAATGAAAAGCTGCTGCTCGTGGGCGATAACCCTTTTCATAGTATAAGCCACCTATCGCAAGAACGTGCTCGGGCTAGAACTGAAGATCCAAGCGACCCGAAATACGCTGCCAGATTAATCAGGCTTTCGTCTGAAAATGGCGCCAACGGTTTTATGTTTTCCGTAAGCGAAACAACTCTTTCCATCCTCACAGAACTTGACGGCGACTTGGGTTCGCTTGACCGTTTGCGTCTTTACGCTATCGTTCCATATGCTTTTGAGTACGTCAGGCTAGCTACGCAGCTTGGTGGGATACCTGGTTTAGCCAAAAGGTTTGGCAAGGACATGCTTAAATCTCGTAATCTTGCTGCGATGGGTTTCGGTCTAAAAGGAGTTTTGACAGCGGAACCTGCCGATTTGCTGAAGACATATCTGTCATATGAGATTTCCAGAGTAAAATCTTCGGGTAGAAGGGCACAGCTGGATTCGCTGATGCTTCATCAGTTGATTACGGATATGGCTTTAGCTCTAGATTTAGAGTGGGTGTTCAAATCTTATGTTGACTTCTTGGAAAAGCGCAAAATAACGCCTGGGTTTAACACTGGCAATTTTTCGTTTTTAGTGACCAAGCTCGTTGACTGGGGAATAAACTTGGGAAAAGTGGTTATTGCTGCTCCCTTCAATAAAGTTGGTTTTCAAATGACGCCGTCCATCGAGGACTGCGAGAAAACTCTCAAACTGCTTCCCGCACCTAACGTAATCGCCATTAGCGTATTGGCTGCTGGCTATGTTAGCCCGACAGAAGCGGTCAGTTACCTGCAGACTCTTCCTAACATCAAAGGCGCTTCTATAGGCGTATCCAAAGAAAAACACGCAAAAGAAACCTTTAGCGTCTTCAAGAACCTTTACACTGGTCAAAATTACTATTAGCTCCAAACGTGTTATTTTTACTTCTAAATGGCTCAATCCGTGATTTTAATGCTGATCCTTTTATTCTCAGCGAGCTTGCTCGTTTTTTGTGCACCGTATGTAGTTTATCTAGCTTACGTTAAATATTATGCGAATAAGCCCTGGAAGCTCAAAATCGATGAAAGCTTTCAACCTCCTGTATCCATTTTGGTTCCGGCACATAATTAAGAGGATACTATAGACAAGAAGTTATAAAATTTAGCGACTGTTGCTTATCCAAAAGAGAAGATGGAGGTTATAGTGGTTGATGATGCTTCTGAAGATGGAACATTGATGAAAGTTGAAAGCTTCATGAAAACTCATCCCGAATTAAACATAAAAGTAGTAAAGCAAAACCCTAGAGCTGGAAAATCTGCTGCACTAAACAACGCTTTAACTGTTTCCACTCATCCCATAGTGATAGTTTCAGACGCCGATACCTATTGGTCTCCTGACATCCTCGGAAAAGCTTTGCCATATCTAGCAGACCCAACTGTGGGGGCTATTACGGGCAGAGGAATAAACGAAAACATAAACTCGTCATGGGTTACAAACGCGGAGGACACTTATCTGAATCTTACCTGCTTGATAAGAACGGCGGAATCAAAAATGCACTCAACTATACGTTTTGAGGGCGGTTTTTGTGCATACAAGAAAGGCGCATTTACGGAGTTCGACCGTGAAACTGGATCTGACGATTCAGGCACTGCCTTAGACGTTGTCCAGCATAATAAGCGTGCGATCCTGGTGCCAGAGGTGATTTTTAGCACTTCTTTTCCAACTGTTTTATCGGGTAAACTGAAAATAAAAGCTCGTCGCGCTAACCAACTCATAGGTTTATGGATAAAATGCTCCAAATTACTGCTAAGGGACAAGCTTGTTCTTCCCAAAAAAATTGCTGTGCCCGAAATCATACTATTCATTATTAATCCATTCCTTTTTCTTATGCTGATTGCAACTGGAGTAGTGCACGTTTTTCTTTTTCCCCTTTCATTTTTCTCATTATTTCTTTTAGTGTTAATTGCAGGTTTATTGGTTTTCGCGAGAAATCTATTTCTCGAGCTCATAGTTGATAATCTACTATTAATCTATGCGTCAATTAGTTACTTGTTTGGTCGCCGCTATGTTGCTTGGACAAAAACTTAAAACTGAGACTGTTTCAGGTAGCGATGTAATTGAACTCTTGTTTGTATGCTGTTTTTCATTACGACGAACACATTTCTAAAGTTAAACCAAAAACCACTATTGGCTTTTGCGTAAGAAACTGTGCAGATTCAATAGAGGAAGCCTTCAAAAGCATACTGGCTCAAAGTTTTCCAGACGAACTTATGGAATTAATATTTGTGGATGATGGAAGCGAGGATAAAACCCTTTCAATAATCTGTGATATAGCCTCAAAAACTAGTATACCTACACGAGTTTTCCACACTAAATGGAGCGGAATTGGTCACGCGAGAAACATAGTTGCCGCAAACGCAAGAGGCCAATACATTATCTGGGTAGACGGCGACATGACCCTATCCAAAGATTATATCCAGAAACTAGTCGAGTTGATGGATTCGAATCCTGCCATCGGAATAGCGAAGGGCAAGCAATCACTAGAGCCTCTGGGAAATACACTCGCAATCCTTGAAAATTATGCGCGTGCAGCATCAAGAATGGTTGATTACAAGTTAGAGAGAAATCGATTGAAAGCTCTTGGCACTGGAGGCTCGATTTATCGTGTTGAACTGCTGAGGCAAGCAGGGTTTTTTGATGAGACAATGAGAGGTTACGGGGAAGATCAGGATATTGAAATGAGAATTAGAAAACTCGGTTGGACCTTAGCTACCGTTGATGCTACATTTCAAGATTATGAACGGTTTGGGTTAACACGGAAGGGTCTGTATAAGCGGTATTATACCCGAGGCTATTGTACACATTATTTTCTTCATAAGAATCCTGGGACAGTTAAAAGTTATAATATGTTGCCTCACGCTATATTTATAGCTGGTCTTTTTCAAGCACAGAAACTCTTTAAGTTAACTCATTCTAAAACCGTTTTTCTGCTTCCTTTTCATAATGTACTGAAGATGTTTGCATGGTATCTGGGCTTTGTGGATAGTCATTACGACTCATATCAACCAGAATAATCCGAGCATCAAATCTCTTACAAGGATTGGCGTGTTTTGCCTATAGTTACAATTGGAATTTGCGTGAAAAATCGCGAAGATCTCATCGGCGATGCACTTAAAAGCATTGCAAAACAGGTTTTCCCACATGACCTTATGGAAATCATTATTGTTGATGATGGCAGTACGGACAGAACATTATCAGTGGTGAAGTCTCAGGTTCACGAACTGCAATTAACAGCGAAAATAATTCATCAGGACTGGAAAGGTCTTGGACCAACAAGAAATGTAGTACTTAGAAACGCAACTGGAAAACATGTTATCTGGGTCGATAGCGATATGATATTATCTAAAGATTTTGTGCGTATCCAAGTAGATTTCATGGAAAATAATCCAGAAGTAGGCATAGCAAAAGGTAGCTATGGAATCTACCCTGCGAACATTGTAAGCACACTTGAGAACCTAGACTTTGTTACCACCAATTCTAAGCGGATGAATAACTTGGATCCAAACACATTAGGAACAGGCGGTTCCATATATAGAATTCAAGCTATACAAGGTGTTGGGGGTTTCAATGAAGACATTAAAGGCTCTGGCGAAGATGCGGATGCTGAGTATCGAATTAGAAAAGCAGGTTGGATACTTGAAAGAACTTCTGCAATTTTTTTTGAAAGACGTAGAAGTACTTGGCACTCTATATGGAACGAGTATTTCTGGCATGGTAAAGGCAGTATGCAGGTCATTGAAGGAAGAACAGTCAAGAGCCGTTACAAATTTTTTCCCCCGTTTGCTATTTTTATTGAATGTTTTAGAGTAATTGTAGCTTACAAAATGTTTGGTCGTAAAGTTGCACTTCTACTACCCTTACATTATATGTTCAAAAGAACTGCTTGGTTGGTTGGATTACTATTTGTTCGTTTCGTGGAAAAACCATCTTCTAATAAGATGACTTAATGGTGAGAATAATTCTTTTATGTAAGCATTTTAAAATAGCTTGAGTTGGTTAAGTATGAAAGTTTGTCTTATTGGGTGCGGTGGGATTTCACCCCTGCACTTGAAAGTGTACAAGAATCTTAACGTTGAGGTCACAGGTTTATGCGATCTAGATTTGGAAAGAGCCAAGAATCTTGCTTCCAAATTTGGCATAGATAAAACTTATAACAATTATATGGAAATGCTTGAAAAAGAAAAACCAGACCTTGTTGATATATGTACGCCATTAACTACGCATGCTAAAATTGTTAGCGACGCGTCAGCTATGGTTCCAGCGATTCTTGTTGAAAAACCAATGGCTTATGATGTTTCTGAATGTGACCAAATGATTAATACTGTTAGAAAAAATGGTTGCAAACTTTGCGTAGGTCATAACCAAATTTTTTCCCCAGACATCCAACAAGCTAAAGCTATGGTCAGTTCAGGAGACTTCAAACTATATAGTTTTAGGACTAATCTTAAAGCGAATTTTGAAGATTTAAGAGCGCGTGACTTGGCACCTGCGTGGAATGTCTTGCCTCAACAACGAGGGATTATATGGGAAGTTTGTTGTCATCATTCTTATCTCCAACTATATTTTCTGGATGACATTGAGGAGGTTTATGCAGTCGGTGGCAAAGTCAAATATCCAGTTTACGATGACTTTGCCGTTGTCCTGAGAACTAAGAGTGACCGCTTCGGAATTATTGAACTTTCGTGGATCCAAAACGAAATGGAGGTTATCTACGAACTCAGAGATATATCGGGAAGAAGAATTCAAATTCTTTATGACTTCTTCCACTATGCACGAGAACGTTCGCAAAAGCCTCCATTTACACTCGGTCTTGCAGCAAAAAATATGTTGGTTGATGAAAAAAGGCTCTTGCAGAAATGGGCGAAATTTGGCACATGCTACTTGAAAAAGAGAAATCTCCTGCCAACAACTAGATTGATTACTAGCTACATAGAGGCTATTGCGAAAGACCTGCCTGCGCCAGTGCCTCCTGAAGATGGGCGAAGGACCATACAACTTTTGGAATCGATTGAAAAGTCTTTGAATGAACAGCGGTCTGTCTCAATTAATCACTAAAAACTATAATTTACTGAACTCATAATAATCTCATTTGCTAGAATTGATAAATTTGATGAATATGATTATGGCGTAAAAAACACGCTTGCTTTTGCTAAGTCGCTGTTGTTAAGGGATGAGGATACTGGTAGGGCGTGTAGGTGAAAGTGTTGGCGCGTGGAAGTAGTTTTCGCCTTCAATCATCTGGATTCGCTGGATCGTATTTAGTGGACGGGTGGCTACTCCAGTCTATAAGAGTGTTATCCCAAAATACCAGTCGTTGCACCAGACTTTTCTGCTTCTGGTGTGTCAGCCATGTTGTTCTGAGGTACACGAAGTAGCCGTATGAAGAACTGAAGGTTCCGCCGCCGAATATGTTGTTGAAGGCGACTCCTGCTTCGTCTCGAATTGTTGTTCCCCAATAATACTGGACAGCGTCAATTATCGTGTTGTCGTAAATCTCAGTAGCTCTTGTTCCGACTTATGTTATTTTACCGCTTGATGTTGATACCAACCTGCGAATCTATACAGCCATAACCGAAGTCATCTTGAATAGTGCGATAGCGAATAACACAGTATGTTCCGCTGTTTGCGGCTGTCCTGTGCCTCCACTTGCTAAAGCGACACTCTTCAATGAAAACAGTTATTTTACTAGAAGTCATCGAAAGATCTCTAGTCGAGGAGAAATCTAAGATAGATCATTAAAGCCTTGAGTTTAACATTAACAGATGTTAATATAGAGAAGTTGCGTATTGGCAACTGTCACTGTTCAACTAAAAGCACGCATAGAATGGTCTGTGTTTTCAGCCATTGTTTTGCTCCAGAGTAACATGGTGTTCTTTGAGCCAGTGGGGGGCGTCGCACGTTCGAAAATTGTGACATTTAATCGGTCTGGCTGGAACACCTGCAGCGATACAATTATCAGGTATATCTTTGTTTACTACTGAGCCTGCTCCTACAACGGCGTTTTCGCCTATCTTGACCCCCGGGAGAATGGTTACATTTATTCCGATACGCGCCCCTCTCTTGATGACTACTCGCCCGCCTTCGCGTTTAATACCCCAAAGAAGCATCGAGTGTGTCAAAATATAATCATATCCAGCCAAGATAACGTCGTCGCCAATTCTTACACCAAAGTGTTGTAGTGCTGGCGAGGTTACATCAATAAATATGTTGCGACCAAAGACGAGTGGCCTACCAATTCTGACTCCAGCTTTTCTGTACATTGCCACACGAATGCTTTGTGAGGGTGCATACATTGCAAGGAAACGCATTATTACTTTTCCGATTACCATTAAACTCACCCACATTCGTTGATAGACGTTTACTTAGCTAAACTACACATATTACCTATCTGTTTCTTTGCCGGTTTTAATTATTTAACTTTTGGATAAATGAATTTGATTTGTAAATAGTTGTATGCTATCGCGCGCACAAAACCTGCAAACTAATATTTAGTGGATAAAAATAACTGTTTTTTCGCTTTAAAAAGTTTTGGAATCTATTAAGGAGTTTTTGCCTTAAATAATCTTATCCGAAAATAAGGAAACCGTACAAATCTCACGGATGCACCAAAAAACACCTTGCGGAGAAGTCACAAATATCGAGAAACTTGATAAGTTGCAATTAACTCAATTGATGAATGTTAAGGTACCTTTCATACAACAAGGAGTTGACTTGTCTTTTTCTAAGGTGGGATGTGCATTAGCGTCAATGGATGCGGATAAGGATATGGCGTGTACCAACTTGGCTCGTACAAGAAATAATCAACATTCAGCGCAGGATGCACTAACCCGTCCGAACCAACTTTTGTTATTGGGTTAGTGACGCTAAACTGGTCACTGTTCCAGATGTAAACGTCGTGCGCCCAACACTTTTTCACATCGCCGCCAGCAGACACCATAATGTAGCTGTACTCGAAGCTGCCGTCTTGAGTGTTGTCGAACCACACGCCGCCTCCGCCAGTCCACGCGCAAACAGATTTAGGCATACCTGTACCTATCTCCTGCACGAAACTATTATCGTAAACTTCTATCGCTCTTGTGCTTACGATCCCGTATGTGGGGTGAGCGTCTATCGTTTGGAAGCCGAACGAAGGACCAAAAACGTTATGCCTTGCAACGTAGTGTGCGCCGTCGTTTGCGCTGATTTCGTGCCGCCACCGTTCAAAATGGCAATCCTCAATGAAAACCGTGTAGCTTGTGTATTTTCCAAGAACATTTTCTATCGGGTCCCAGAGGTCTTGTGTGTATGTACGATGCACTTGCACCCCGTAACCCACAGTACAATCAGTCCAGATTGAAGCCACATACGCATGAAGATTAACGAAATGAGAGTGGTCAATTACGCCGCAGCAATCCACTCCGCTAACAGAAACGCCGCCGCCAGTCATGTGCTCAAAATAACAGTAGCCTACCCGAAAATCCACTGTGTCTTTAATTGTTAAGCCAAGCGTCAACTGCGTACTTGAAGAGTCAATACTGCGGTAGCCAACAAGTTTCAAACCAACGAAACTAGTTTGCTGTGATAAACCTGAACCAGAACCAGAAACGCTAAACATGACTGGAACGCCTGACAACCAGCCTCCAGGCACATCCCAAGGAACCTTCAAAACCGTGTTCCACGTTACAGTGTTTCCGCTAACTGAGTAGCTTCCAATAACATTCACGCCAGCAGGAATAGTAACTCTTGCTCCAGTCCAACTTTCGCCTACCCTCACAAAATTGAAAGTGCCTGCTGGAATATACACATTTCCACCACCAGCCGTGGCAACTTGATCTACTGCATTTTGAACATCTTGCCAATAACCGCTTTCTGCAGTCACCGCAAAAACGTTACTTATTGTGCCCTTGCTTTCTATAACTGTGCTGTCTGTCAGAGTTGAAAGTACGGGAGTGACGGTGAGGGCGCCTACAAGTAGCGCGATAATTATTATTTTTGTGTAAAGCTCCATGGTTTGCGGTATCTTCGTGCTTTTACCCCCCAACCGTTATTAGCAGTTTTCAAGTTAAATGTTTTTTGTTTATCCGTCCTTCACTTACACACGTATAGAAGTATGTATTAAGTCTTTTGTATTAAGACACACGAACGATTTAAAGTTAAATACTCAAAAACCGAAGGTTTACCTATGACCTCACCGCCTATTCAGCAAAAATCCAAAAACTTTCTAGCAACAATACTGCTATTACAGTTCACATTATACGTCACAATAATCTTCGACATACCGATTGCCCGCCAAGTTGTCGGTTTCATATATTTCACATTCATTCCAGGCTTCGTCATTATAAAATTGCTGAAATTTGAAAAACACGACGGGGTAGAAACTATTCTCTTCTCCGTAGGGCTAAGCATCGCCTTCCTAATGGTTCTCGGACTTGTCGTAAACGACTTCGGGTTTTTGTTTGGACTTTCCCAACCGCTCTCACTGAATTCACTCTTAATAGGTCTAAGTGGCGTAACACTTATACTTGGAATTGCAGCATACGCACGAAATAACGATTCAAAACCTCAAAACAGCGAATCGCCCAGCTTCTCCCCAATCAGCTTGCTTTTCATATTTCTCCCCATTTTAAGCATTGTGGGAGCCATGTGGGTAAATGTTTATAGCGACAATCTAATACTTCTTTTCACAATAGCGGCAATTGCAATAGTATTTGTCATCAGCGCTTTCTCCAAGAAATTGGTACCCCCAAAATTATACCCATTTATTGTTTTCATAATCGCCCTTTCTTTGCTGTATCATTCATCAATCATATCTAACCATATTATATCCTACGGATCCGATGTTCACACAGAAGACTTTGCTTTCCAAACAACAGTGAACAATGCATATTGGAGTTTACCTTCTTCATT
>JAXDAO010000004.1:0-3929 GCA_034679745.1 Bathyarchaeia archaeon | reverse complement strand
TGAGCACTTCTATAGTTATCATGAGGCCCGAAATCAATTGTTTCACAGTTGATGTATGGCGTGTTTTGTTAAAATATTTAAAACAATCGCACACTACCTTACTTAATGGAACTGAAGCGCCGTGGCTGGTCCCTCCGTAACTGTGTTGATTCCAACCTACAAACGAGCCCACCTATTAGACCACGTCTTGGATGGCTTAACTAATCAGACCACTGGCGGGTTTGAAGTGTTAGTAGTGGCTAAACCCAGCGGAGACGCCACAGAAGAAGTCGTCGAAAAATACCGGGGCAAACTCGAAGTTCGCTTGTTGCTCCAGAGGTGGGGCTACATGGTTGAGGCTTTAAATTTGGGTTTGCGAAACGCCAAAGGCGACATAATCGTTTTCTTAGATGATGACGCTATCCCATTCCCTGACTTAATACAGCGCCACATAGAATCCTATCATCTGTCAAATGTTGGCGGCGTCTCAGGCGACGTTTTAAAAGCTTCATTAGGGGACCCTGACCTTGCCTTTTTCAAAGATAAACCATCCGACTTGTTCCCAAATCGGAACAAACTCAGTGGAGTAGCTAAAATCGCCTTCAAACTCTGGAATAAACCCCTTGCGGGCGAAGAGGTATTTCTCTTCTACATTTCACGCTCCGGCGTTGCATCCATGAACTACTATGCGGCGGCAGCGGCTAAGAGTGGTATTGTGAAGTCTCTTTTGGCTAGGGGCGCCAACATGTCCGTGCTATACAAAGCGGTGAATGGTTTCCAGTTTCCTTCTTCGTGGATTCAGGGCTTCACTTTTGAACAATACCTCAGCTGGCATATCGCCAAGCAAGGTTATCGCCAAATCTTTAACCCAAAAATAAAAGTCTATCACATAGAACACGGCGCCTCCCTATCCCGAAATGATTTGCGGCGGCAAGTATTGCTTTACACTGAACAGAAACTACTCTACTACCGATTAAAAAAGTCTGAGCATAATCTATCGCTTATGCATCGGTTGACATGGCTGCTTTTTGAGTTGATGCTTGACATGAAGCATATTTGTCTCGACTGTGACATCAGCCGTTTAGCGGGGTTGAAAAGCACCTGGACCTCGCTGCTTATAGGCATTAAAGTGCAGGTTGGAGCGCAATCCAAAGCGTTGTGTGAATTGGAGAAACTCCGCAAGTAGCCTCTTAATGTAACCACTTTTTAAGTTGTTGCTTTACTGTTAGCCTGACTAATGGAGCCTTTAATCAACTCCGCCGAATCCCCACCTAAGCCGCATCCCCTAATGTCCCGTGCATAATCGCTACAAGGATAGCTTTCTGCTCCTCTGAGGTGCGTTGCTTACGATTAGTTTGCGTAGGGTCTGGGAACGTAGTTGGCGTCTATTCAATGTAGGGTTTTTTACTTTTTCTAAATTGTAGAACCGCAATGTGCACTCAATCATGGAGAGATATCCGGTTTTTAGAGTTGAAGAGTCTTTGCACACGTTTTCACTTGAGACGAATAAGCCTTCATTAATCATTAAGCCAGGCGTTGTCTATCATCAACCGCTACACCTTTATGCTTCTTTTCAACAAGCTCAACGAGTCACGGTTAGATGAAGCCTGCACCGCCTGTAACAAGCACTTTTTTAGAATTACCCAAGCCAATCAACCTTGAGATTTTCTTTTATTAAAAAAATTTGATAATAATACCTGTTTTCAACCTTGCCGTAATGATTAATGGCGATTTCTGAGGCGACCTCTAATCAGCGCCTTATTTCTGCTGACCCAACTAAAAACCGGAATGAGCGGACCCTTTAGCGACTGCGGAAGAATATCTTTAAGATCACGATGCAAACCTAAACGAATGGCAAGTTTGCCCTTTAACGTTAAGGGTACATAGTAGCGCTTAATTGGGTACTTTTTGAAGCCATTATTTTCTTTGAATTTATCCAGCGACGGGTGATTACCTATGCGTCCATACATGAGCCACCTGTTGTCGTTTGTTGCACAGACTTCCACAGCTTTGGCGAGAAGTGCATTGTTTAAGGCTTTGTCCCAATGTTTCTGTAACGATAAAATCTGTGAAATAACGGCTATTTGGTCGCCGTACACAATCTGGATGAAACCGACAAGTTCTTCATTAAGATATGCTCCGATGAAAGTGCCTTTTTCCGCCAGAGCCATGTTGTCGCCTACAGATTTGAGTGATTCTCCAAAGTGCGGAAAAGCTCTTCCCTGACGTATTGGTGTTTCATTATAGATTTTCCAAATTCCCTCAACTAGTTTGTCGTTTAGTTCAACTACTTTGACTTTAACACCGCTTTTTTCTGCCCTGCGTATCATGTTGCGAGTTTTCTTGCCGGCTGCGGTTAACCATTCGTCAAATGTGGTTACTTCAAGCATACCTATGTTGTCATCGTATCTCATCCAGTTTGCCGACGGGGTTTTGATTGGGCAACACCAAGTTCGTTCCAAGAAAGTGTAAATGTCAACGGCGTGGTCACTTAACTGTTTAAGGTACTCTTCTGATGTTGCTGCGTCTTTTTCATATTCTTGATTGCTCTGTGCTATTCGTAAAAAAAACTTTTTGCGTATGTTAAGTGACTGCGATACTTAGGGCACCTCCAGAATCATTTTGAGTGCCTCGTAGAATGGTCCTCGCTTGTTCTTTTCTCCCCTTATATAGAGCCATTCGGGATGGATTGCGATAACCGTGCCGTTGGCTACCCATTTTTTTGCCTCTTGTTTTACTGTCTCCAATCCAGCCTCAAATATGCGTCGATCTAAACTTGTAGTGACGAAATCATGGAAGGACTTCAAGGGGAAATCGGTGGGCACAGAAGCTTGCTTTTGCCCACGTTTACGTCCCCAAAGCCACTGTGCAATCCTACTCTCAGTACCGTGAAATGTGTAAAACTTGGCTTTACGACCTGTTTCTTTTTCAAGCGTTCCCAGTTCCTCAACCGCGTCAGTGGCAATATGTAAACCCACTTCGTGTCTTTCTGGTTTAAGTAAATCTAAGAACTTCTCATCAGGGATGGTATAGGGTGTAAAAAACCAGTAAGCCATCACTTTCTTGGGTGACTTGTTGATAATTTCGGCGATGTCACGGGCGTTTTTAAGATAACTGTTGTTTCCTCTACGTTTTATACCCAACTTAACGTATAGGAAACTCTTAGCCCTAGCCGAAGGGTAAGGATAATCCACGTCAACCCGTATTTTTATTGTCGATTGCTCACTCAACAGTTAAAGCCTCAACTTAAACCCAAGGGGCGCCTTTTAGGTTTGCTTTGTGTATTCTTGTTTCTTTAATGAAAACCTATCTATAACCGTTGGCTTCGAAGTATAGTTAAAGTTTCTTGATGATCTCAAAAAGTTCTTTTCGTACATAGTCCTGCATGACTTTAGGAGTGTTAATGAATTCGTGAATATTCGGTGAGATGTTAATCAGCCAACTTCAAAGCCTTCTCTATTCTCAGATTTATGTTGTGTCCAATGTTCGAAGTGCTGCCCAGATGTTTTCTTGAAAAACCTCGGGTGTTAGTGTGCTAATTCTGCTCCAGAGTTCTTTGCGTTTAAATTCCCACGAGTTCTTCGCCTCCATGTTTCGCTCAAGTTTCTCTTTCAAGTCGTCGATGGTTTGCCATCGGTACTGATTGGGAATGAATTCCTTCATGCCGCCGCTGTCATGCACCAACGTCACGCATCCGCTTGCCAACCCCTCAACAGGTGCGATGCCGAAGTGCTCCCCCTCCATTAGGTGAACGTAGATGCGGCTATCATGCAGCAATTCTAGCAGTTCCGGTGTCGGCAGGTTGGTTTTAAGGATGTAATTTCGTGGTAGATTCTGTGCGAATCGTTCAAACCATGGTTTTTCAGCTTCGATTAAGCCGCCGACGCTTACGAATTCGAACTGCGGTAGCTCCTTTGCGAGTTGCTTTAGGATTTCGTGGCGTTTGGCTG
>JAXDAO010000003.1:0-3777 GCA_034679745.1 Bathyarchaeia archaeon | reverse complement strand
AGGGTCTCCTCCTTTTGGAAACTTGGCGTCTGGTTCGTTTTCAAATATCACCGCTCTTACAGTTGAGCCTTCGGGCACTCCGACTAAATAGATGCTGATTTGTGAGATATTGCCCATATCTCGCGGTGTGGTATAGTTGCATAAGGTGTATGTTTTTGGGTCAACTAGTGACGACATTTCTTTGCCTACTGTGTTATTTCCAAATTCTGCAATAGGGGGTCGTGTGGGCGTTGGGGCTGGAGTATAAGTCGGCGTTGTCAATGGTGTAGGGTTAGGGGTTGCGGCCTGAGCAAACTTGGGATTTAGGGAGAACAGTAGATTAAAGCTCAAAACTACCATAGTGACAAGTAATATTAACCGTATTGCATTTTTTGGCATTGTAATTCTTTCTAATACCGTTTTGTAGGGTTCTATTAGTATACCTTATGAAGACACAATCCATACACAAAATACAATGCTTCAATATTTTTGATTCATAAAGCACCAAAGGGCTTCCTAATACCCTTTATCTCGCATTAAATTGGTTCAATTCTAAACTAAGCGGATTTGTAAGCTTTTTTTAGAGTTTAAGTCCTTGTGTGTCAAGTTAATCTATACTCTAACATGTGTAGATTGACGTGGATGCAGATTCTTTGTTTGTAATTCATATTCAGAGTTAATAAAACATACAAATAACTTTTTCAAAATAGAGGATGAGGAAACTTGGAATATGCATACCGTCTCCCATAAACTGGGCATCGTGCTTACTGTTTTGGTGCTTTGCGTAATTTTAGCAACCCCTATGGCTGTAAATGCTCAACAAGCTGGTTATTCACATATGTGTTATCAAACTTCATCCATTCCACCCATAGATGGGCACTGGAGTTCAGATTGGAATAGTGGTTTACCGACTTCTTTTGGAAGTAACGCTAACTTCATCGATGAATGGTATTTAGCCACAGCTTCTCCTAGTGTTATTTACTACTATCTCCTCATTGAGACCATGGATAATTCGAATGACACAGGCGATTTTGTCCAGGTCTGTTTTAATGGCGGTATGACCGATGATTCTGCTCCATCAACCACCGATTTTGCGATAAACTTTACAGGTAATTCAGCCTGTACGTGGTTCCAAGGAAATGGAGTAGGCTGGACTCAAATAGCCACACCTTCCTCATCTGTCTTCCAATGGAGTGAATCGTTTAGTACTTCACCTACCTACAGCACACCACATATGATAATCGAAATGAGCTTACTAAAAACAGCTACAGATCTTGGGGGTTCACAGATTATTGGCCCAGAATTTTGGATGCTTATTGAAACCTACGACTCTCACTCGGGAGGTTATGGGCTTCAATCATGGCCGCCTGTGCCGCCGTCTAATCCTGATGTACCAAATACCTACGGAGATATCCCATACACCATGGGTGCAGCCCCTGCTCCCACTCAAGAACCAACGGCAACACCAATCGCAACACCCACTCCAACTCCTACTCGTACTCCAACTCCAACACCTAAAACATCACCTACGCCTACCTCAAATCCCACTCCCACCATTACCCCAACTCTTCTACCTTCCGCAACCCGATCTCCTTCGCCTACACCTCAAATAAAATATGAATCAACATTTAGTCCCTGGGATATCCTTTTTGTAATATTGATAATCGGCACCGAAACTGCCATAATAGTCACTCACAAAGTCAGTAAGCGCTCCTCTAAGTTTCATTGGCGAAGAGCAAAGTAGAAGAAATAACGCGCTCGTATGGCGCCTATTATTGCACGATGCCAAAACTATTGCAGCTAAAATCAGTTATAGAATTCAAAACCGCTGAAAATAACCTAATAATTAGCACTGGATTTCCTAACATAATTAAGAATTATTTTGTAAAGTTAAAGCAATTAACATTGAGAAAAATTAGTCCTATTTTGAACTGACTAGAAGCTATAAGCGAACACCATCAAACAACTCGTAGAGGATGGAAACATGAAGATATTTTCTTTTTTTATCTTGACGCTCGGAGGTGTTTGAAAAGTTGAGCCTTGAACGTATAATTAAAATCTTGAATAACTTGGGTTTTTCCAAAATGGATTCCGAAGTTTATGTCTACCTCGCCAAGACAGGCCCCAAAGAAGATAGAGACTTAACTATCGGATTAAAAATTGAAAAACGACAACTAACCCAAATTCTAAGGCACCTTAAAGAAAAAGGCGCCGTAACCAATAGCCCAGACCACCCTTCCATGTTCTCGGCTTTAGATTTCGAAGAATTACTAAAACTCTACATCAAATTAAACCAGCAACAAGCGCGGAGCATTGAAGAAACAAGAGAGGAGATACTTGAAAGCTGGAAAAAAATGGATCCCTACAACAATAACTGAGCCAGTATGTAGTAAGAACTAGCGCACAAACTCTAACCATACTTAGCATTGGGTCTAAAGCTAAGGAAGGTAATAACACAAACGTCTATAGAGTCAGATGAAGTTTAAAAAAGAGGTAAGTGATGGGGCGAACGGTATTTTGAATCACAGATCTTAGCCACTATCATTCATAAACCAAGTGGGTCTCATCATTTTTTACATAAAGAGCTGATAAGCTGATTGTTTCTCCTTTGTAGTTTAGCGATGAATAGGCCATCGCTGGAGCAACAAATTAAAAAAGCATAATTAGCCCCCGCTCAAATTCAAAATAAATGCTGAATAGAAAAAGAGAAGAGAGTTTAGTCTATTTTGGTGTTAGTAAATAGCCTTCCCAAGTTTGACCAGTTATGCCTCTATAGCTAAACTGTAGAGTCTGACCCTCGAATGAACCATATCCTTGGAGCAAGCAGTCAAATTTGACCTGATAAGTTAGAGAGGTGCCATAGTTGAAATCTGTGTATTTCATATTTATGTTTCCTTCAAATCCTCCTCCAGCTGTTGGGAAATCCCAGTAGCCTTAACCCTCGATTTAAACTCAAATGATCACAGCCTTTTCTTAGCTAGAAAAAGAAAAAGGGTTACATAGCGGTTAACTATGGAAGGTAAATTCGCCGATTACTAATGTTTTGATGGTTTCTCCAGAGGGGAGAGAAAGGATGCTGCCTTGTAGATCCGCAGTCAGTTTAGCCTTCGCGAAGTCGCCTGTTCCATGAGTTGCCACGAGAAGTCCAGTGAAATCTCCGGGTTGTGCGTTGTGGTATAGGCTTGTGGCTTTAAGAACTGCTTTAGCTGTTAAGGTGCCGATTCCGTAAAGATTATCGACACCAGCATCTGTCATCAACGGGTATTTTAAGGGATCAAAGAATGTCATTTTAAATATTCGGATGGCAGTGCCTTCCCCGGTTATTGTGTTAAAATTAAAATCGGTTGTTACTTCAGCATCGCCTATCATTACAGTTTTCGAATTAACTGAAGCAAACAGACCTGCATATGAAATTCTGTCTCTGACGTGGAGAATTGTTCCGTCGCCAGTCCACCATACTTCCCCGTCATCCCCAATAGTGTCACTTGCCATTGCCATCATGAAGAAGTCGCAGGGTACAGTTGTGGGTTGGGCTGCCAGAACTGGGGCTAAGGCTGGGCAGAGCATCAGCAGGGTCAAGGTCAAAACTGCAATTGTAGTCTTCTTCATTTTTTTCACCTCCTTCTTATCTTTACTTGTTTTATTCTCTAGAAGTGGTTGTGTGGCTGTTTGCTTATAGCTTCTAGTCAGTCCGAAACTGGACTGTTTTTTTAATGCATGATTGTCTGAAGTGGTTTGACTTTTTTATAGAGTCGATTTTTATTTCAGTTTATTATAAATTAAAAAAAACAAAAAAAA
>JAXDAO010000002.1:0-3071 GCA_034679745.1 Bathyarchaeia archaeon | reverse complement strand
AGATATAGATCCGCATAATGACCACCGAATTGCCATGGCAGCATCGGTTGCGGCGTTGGGCGCAGAAGGAGAGACCACTATCACGCATGCAGAATGCATCAGAAAGTCTTATCCACAGTTCTACACTCATCTAAAGCAAATAGGAGTTGACGTAGTTGGCGGGAAACTCGATAGGTAAGGAATTCGCTGTTACAACTTTCGGCGAAAGCCACGGTAAAGGTGTGGGCGTTGTCGTAGACGGATGCCCAGCAGGATTGCCGCTTCAAGAAACGGACTTTCAAGAAGAACTAGATCGGAGAATCCCAGCGGAGCCCAAGATTGTTTCCGCCCGCATCGAGAAGGATACTGTAAAGATTCTCAGTGGCATTTTCAAAGGTTATACTACAGGTGCACCCATCGCCCTTATGGTTGAGAATAAAGAAACCAAATCAAGCGATTATGAAGCCATCAAGGATCTTCCCCGACCTGGTCACTCTGATTACCCAGCACACATACACTATGGTGGTTTCAATGATTACAGGGGCGGAGGACGATTCTCAGGCAGAGTAACTGTAGCATTAATATTGGCTGGGGTTGTAGCCAAAAGACTCCTCGGTAGATACAACGTGGACGTTTTAGCTTACACTAAAGCTATAGGGAAAGTAAAATCCGACAAAAAATTCACCGCCTCTGAAATCCGCAAGAACCGCTATGCAGCAGCGACCCGATGTCCTGATTTGGCCTGTGCCGAACGAATGGAAGAAGCAATTGTGACCGCTAAGGAAGCAGGCGATAGTCTAGGCGGTATAATTGAATGCTTAGCGCTCAACCTGCCTATTGGAGTTGGTGAACCTCTGTTTGATGCTCTAGATGCTGATTTAGCTAAGGGCCTATTCTGTGTTCACGCTGTTAAGGGTGTAGAGTTTGGAGCCGGCTTTAAATCGGCTGAACTTATGGGCTCAGAGAATAATGACGCTTTTCTTGTTAAGGGCGGAAAGGTTGTTACTGCTACTGAGAATGCGGGTGGCATTTTAGGTGGCCTATCTAGTGGTATGCCTATTGTGATTCGAGTGGCAATTAAGCCTACACCTTCGATTTCGAAGGAGCAACAAACTATTAACATTTCCTCTATGCAGCTTGCCTCTATTAGTGTGAAGGGCAGGCATGACCCCTGTGTAGTCCCTAAAGCTGTGCCTGCGATAGAAGCAGCTGTGGCAATAATATTGGCTGATCATCTGATACGCTCAGGTGATATCCCAAAAATCCTCAAGGAGCACTAAAAATATGAATGATATAGAATCGTTACGCGAAAAAATTGATGCTGTCGACGACCAAATCCTAAAAGACATAGTTGTTAGGATTAAGATTTGCCAAGCTATTGGCGAATTAAAGAAAAAACAAGGTAAGCCTATTCATGACTTCTCAAGAGAAGCTGAAGTTTTCAAACGTATCAAGAAAAGAGCTGAACTAAACAAGCTTGATCCAGTAAAAATTGAAAGACTTTACCGCGAAATAGTTAATATGTGCACTAGCGTTCAAGAATGAGGAGCTCTCAACGGAGAGTTGTTCACTATGCTGTATGAGATAAACGAGAAAGCACTAAGATTAGAAAGTGAAGGAAAAAAGATAATTCGACTAAACCTCGGCGATCCAGATATGGCTACGCCTCCGGAAATAGTGGAAGCTGCGTATGCTTCGATGAAGGCGGGTACAACCAAATATTCGTCTTCGTATGGCGAGCTAAAACTGCGGCAAAAAATCGCTGAGTCGCATGGCGTTAAAGCAGAAAACGTCATAATTACCCCTGGTTCCAAGTGGGCGATTTTTGTCAGCATGTTCTTAATGCTCAAGACCGGTGGCAACGTCATTATCCCCACACCTTACTGGACAGCCTACGAATTAATAGCCAAGAGCTTCGGTGCTAAAACCAAGCTGCTCCGCACTGAAATGGAGACAGGCTGGAAAATAAATGTCTCCAAACTGGAAGATCTCATCGATAATGAGACAAAAATGATCATACTCAACAACCCCAACAACCCGACCAGTAAATCCATGGATACAAAAACCCTCGATGAGGTTGTCAATTTAGCTAACAAGAAGGGCATAACCATTCTCTCCGACGAAGTGTATGGCGCCATCGCATTCAACAAAACAAAAAGCATACTAGACTACGACGCAGACTGCCAACACATCGTTTCTAACGGATTTAGCAAGACATTTACTATGACTGGCTGGCGTATCGGCTACATAGTTGCAAATAAAGCCTATATAGACCAAGTAGTGAAACTGAACCAGATCACCTTCAACAATGTACCTGTCTTCATCCAGGAAGCTGCACTCAAAGGCATGGAACTTCAAGCCCAAATCGCCGCCAACATCAAAGCCAAATACAAAGAACGCGCCGACCTCGCAACCAGTAAACTCAACGCAGGAGGCTTCAAATTCACAGCTCCCGATGCCCCATTCTACGTTTTCCCCAAACGTGATGGATTAGACGGCACAAAATTCACTCTCGATCTCCTAGACAGAGGTGTAGCTGTTGCTCCGGGCTCAAGCTTCGGCGACTATCCCGAGCACTTCCGCATATCATTGACCGCTCCGGATGACCAGATAAAGGTTGCCCTGGACAAGATCTGCGAGGTTGCTCAATGAGGACAGCCGTTCTTGGTGCGGGAAAGATGGGTGTCTGGTACGCTAAATATTGCAAAGCCAAAGGTGACACCGTAGTTCTCGCGGCTAGGAACGTAAAGCAACTTGCAAAGTTAGGTTACGAGTTAGGCGTCCAAACAGCTGATTTTCCAAATGCAGTGAAAGGCGCAGACCGCGTCATCATCTGCGTATCCATATCTTCTTTAGAGGAAATCGTCAAAAAAATCGCGCCTTCCATCCATAGCGGTCAACCAGTTATGGATATTTGTTCTATCAAGCAGTACCCTGTTGATGTAATGCACAGGTACCTCAAGGATGCACTTGTGTTGGGCACACATCCTGTGTTTGGTCCAGGCAGCAACGGTGTGGCACACAAAGCCTATGTCTTGACCCCTACCAACAAAGAGGAAGAGGCGTATGCAAAAGAATTCAAGAAGTGGCTT
>JAXDAO010000001.1:0-2567 GCA_034679745.1 Bathyarchaeia archaeon | reverse complement strand
ACAGATGAAAACACATGCAGGTACAAATGAGTGGGAAACTTAATACCTCGCGATTTTGTAGCGTCCTCGCAGCTGGCGCTTGCGCTCCTCCTGAGCCGCAGTCAACTTCGAATCGCCAGTCTTAACGTCAAAAACGGTGAGCTCTCCGTCTTTTCCGCCGAAAAAGTCCCTTTTCTGCACAACAAAGTCGCCGCCCCTGCGGGTTTTGGCGCAGTCGTTTCCTTGCATGGCTTGATCAAAAGCAAAGCGGTCTTTGGCAATGTTACCTTTTTCATGTTTTGCTTGTGGAAATCTGCGGATGGTGTTCCCGAATCCATATGGTTTGTCGATTAAGGTTTTTTTAGGCAAATCAAGTGACCTTTAGGCTGCTATTCAAGGTGGCTATATTAAAAAATGCCGATTTCGATGGAAAACAGGTGGTTGGCTGAAGTGAAGGCAAAAAGCCTACCTAAACAACTCAAACTATTGGGAAGGCAGGTTTTTAATGAACTCTACCTGTTTTGCAGCCCATTTTTTGGCTTCAGCTAAATCGCCTGCGTTTGGTCTACCGCGTCGGCTAAATCCAAAAGTTTGCCCCAGACAAATAAAATAATCCTCACCCAAAAGCTGACCCTTTGCTTCGATCGTCTGCTTCAGCTTTTCATAAGTTAACCTGTTGCTTGCACCGCCGCCTGCCCACGTCATAAAAAGTACAAACCTCTTGCGGCTATCCTTTAGGTCGACTGCTCTCAGATAATCCAGAAGCTCGGCGTAGGGTTCACCACCTCTGATGCCTGTGCCAATAAAAACCAAGTCATAGCCAACCAATGGCAAAATTGAAGCGTCAAAGTTTTCCGTTATTTTCACTACTTTGAATCCAGTTTGGTTTGCTATTTCTTTAGCGATTTTTTCGGTGTTCCCGCGGTGGCTTGAATAGATAACGATTGAATTCATGGACATCATCCTAGGAGCGTTTGATGAAGGTTACATTAGCATTTTTATCTTTTTTTGATTTTTCAATTTTCTGAGTTATGGTCTGCAATAGCTTAGGGTCTTCTTCATACCCCACACTGTTACGATCATTAACTATAGCGATCTTGACAGTTGTCCCTGAACCTAAAAAGGGGTCTAAAACCATTTCACCTTTAACGCTAAACATCCGGATCAGCCTCTCCGCAACCTCATCAGGGTAAGCCGCTGTTCTACGGTCAAGTTCGCTTGCCGTCTGACGTACGCCTTTAAAGTCCCAGATTTGGCTAAACCATTCATCCCGTTGAGATTTTGTAAACTTACTCGCATACCGTTCGGTATGGTGAGGTTCAAACTTGCGAAGTTTGCCCTTTCTAAACAGCAGGATAAATTCACAGTCTAAAGTGACGTAGGCATTTGGCGGCAGAAATCCTGAGCCAAGAAAAGCGCCTTTGCCTTTGTACTTTGGTTTAGTGGTCGGTTTCTTCCACAGAATGTATGGTAGGGTAGTGAACCCGATTTTTTCGCAGATTTCGGTTATTCGAGTGTGGTTGGGGAATAGTTGAAATTTACCGTTGATGTTGCGTGTGGCGTCACCGATGTTTATAGCTGCTATGCCCCCGTCCGTTAGCACGCGATAGGTTTCTACCCAGACTTTAGCGAGGTTATCGTGCATGGCATTGTAGATTTGCCTGACGGTTTCGTCGGTGCCATTTTCCTCAAGTTGTTGCCATAGTTTGGCGATTTTTGGGTCGCCTTTGCAGAAGAGTTCATCCCACATAGATATTAGTGGGTAGGGCGGCGAAGTCACCATCAACTGGACACACCCGTCATCGAGCTCTGGCATTTGTTGGCTGTTGCCGATGATTATGCGGTGCTGAGTGGGC
The DNA here is from genome assembly GCA_034679745.1 of Bathyarchaeia archaeon. Lineage (GTDB taxonomy): Archaea > Thermoproteota > Bathyarchaeia > Bathyarchaeales > Bathycorpusculaceae > Bathycorpusculum. Next base: position 732 of record JAXDAO010000001.1, on the reverse strand, counting down.
ATGCTTGCTTACATATCATTGATCGTATGTTTTTACTCTTGTGGTAAACAAGACTAACAGGCTAATAAACAGCGAATAAATACGCACCCAGAAAAAAGGGGCACTGCTCATGGTAAAACTAAAACAAGACAAGTAGTCTAATTCTAAAGGGCATTATTAGAGAAATTAGTCAGGAATTTTTATTATGTATATAAATTGCAGCCTATCCGTAGAGAGAATTCGCAGATCGCATCATATGTTTTTAGCCCTTAAACCGCAATTTTTTGATTTTAGAATAAAAAGCTGTTGGCGATAACTTGTTGTATCCTTTTGTAGTCACACATGCTCTTATTCGCTGGTTTAGTTATAGTTAATCTTGGAGAGTAAAAATAAATGACTGTTGTAAAAGTAATTGAGTTGATTGGAACTTCATCAAGTAATTGGGAAGATGCTGTTAAGAATGCTTTAGCACAAGCCGCAAAAACAGTTAAAAACATTAAATCTGTTTACGTGAAAAGTTGTAAAGCAACAGTAGAAAACAACAAAATTGCAGAATACAGGGCAGTAGTCAAAATAGCTTTCGTTGTTGAAAAAAGTTAAGGCAGTTTCCCCCTGCTTTTTTTCTCGTAGATTTTAGAATATTTTTGCAAGTAGATTAATTTCTATTACGATTCATTTAGTATTCTCTAAGGGTAAACTATGAAAAAGATGAAGCAATAAAAAATTTTAAGAAAGAGATTACAAGCAAAAAGA